>DAIDJH010000091.1 GCA_027451425.1 Bdellovibrionales bacterium
GTGTGGGTTCATCCGCGGACCGTACGTATTAAAAATACGAACGAGGCCGTGTTTAGTTTTTTTCTTCCAATTGTGCGTGAATATGAGCGCCTCGCCGAATCGCTTCGATTCGTCATAGCACGAACGAACACCGAAGCTGTTCACCCGCCCCCAATAGGTCTCGGGTTGCGGACTCACCTCTGGATCTCCGTAAACTTCGCTAGTTGAGGCAAAAATAACTCGCGCGCCCTGGCCGTGTTTTACAAGCGAGTCGGCAAATTCAAGCGCGTTGTTTAAACCGATAGTATTCACCCACAAGGTCGAGAATGCCATCTCTTGGTAGAGCGGCGGAGAAGCCGGCGAGGCAAAATGAAATACGTGACTTATGTTTTTCAGCCACTCTTTGGGAATTTTTTCTTGCCACTCCCACGGCTCTACGACATCGGCTTCAATAGTAAAAACACCGTCAACGTTCGAACGCAAGCCGGTAGAAAAATTGTCGACCGCCACTACCGGCAGTTTTTTTTCAAGCAACTTTCGGCACAAGTGCGAACCGATGAAGCCCGCTCCGCCAGTAACAATCGCACCAGTTATGGGTGTGTTCATGCGGGCCTCGCTTCGCCGGTGCTTTGACGCGATTTACGCAAAAGATCTTGCGCCAGAACAAATGCCCAGCCAAGAATCAAAACGTGCATGTTTTTGGCATCAAAAAATGTCGCTTGAGTGAGCCCGCCAAAATGAAAAAAAATCTGCGCGCCAAGGCTGCCAAGAGCCAAGGAGTGCGCGAAACTACCCGGCGGCGATTCGACAAAAAGCCGCCATGTGCGCCAGAAAAAATATCCGCAAATCCACAGCCATAGAAGAGAGCCGAACATCCCGCACCCGGCCAATACCTCGAGAAAATTATTATGCGCATTGCCGGCAAACGCCGGATGACCCAAAACTTTTAAATTATATTCGGGAGTGTAGTAATAGTTGTAGCCATAGCCAACACCAAACCACGGGTGATCTTCAAACATGCGTAAATTGACGTGCCACACTTGAAATCGCTGCGCGACTGAAACCTGACCCTGTGGTTCATGTATTATGCTCTTCAGTCTCATCCGGATGCCCGAAGAAAAAATCGATAAAGCCACGATCAATGCCACAATGCCGGCGGCGACTTTAATCCCCAACTTTTTTCGATGAAGAAACGCGACGAATACAAACGCAAACATCGCTCCTAACCACGCTCCACGAGTGAACGTAAAAACAAGACCGAGAGTGAGCCAAATGAAAATCGCGAGCAACCATCGGCGTTTTTTATTCGGGAGGTTTGCCGCCAAATAAAATGCATAGGCGTAGCAGGCGATTTGCCCGAGACAATAGGAGAACGACATGGTGTTCGAGAAAAAACCACGAGCTCGCCAGACCGTGAGATGGCCGTACACATCAGGCGGAATATCATAAGCCGGACGAAAGAAAAAACCGATATTGAACAGCGACTGTGCAATTCCAAACAAGACCGCGACCGAATAACAGATGAACAAAATCCAGAAGGCGTTGGGCAGTGCCACATCATTTTCGGAATCACCGGCCGAGAAATTGGGGTTGGCCACAACCCAGGCCGCCAACGCGTACAGAAGCGGAATCCATCGCTGTTGCCCAACCACATCGATGCGATATTTAAGCGGCAGATGCGGGCTCGTGAACGCACCAACGGCGACAATCGCCAGCATCAGTAAAAATGACCACTCGATTTTCGCGTGACCGACATCCAGTCGACGCACGGGCACAGGCGACTTTTGCCGGCGAAACACCCAATAGATGATGACAAAAGCGGCAAAACCGTAGCCGAATGCTTCCATCCCCGCCATTGTCGTGGCGAGGCTCACACAGTAGAGAATGAAAAACACCGAAAGGATGCGTTTAAACATTGGCTTTAGAGCCTATATGATATTCGCCGTTCGCACAATCAGTTGACTCACCAACCAGGCGCGACGACGATGGCACCAGATGATTCCGTTTAACTCTCCCACGATGGTTGGGCATGAACTTGAGTACGTGCGCGAAGTTTTGGGCTCCGCAAAGTGGTGCGGGGACGGACCGTTCACCCACCGTTGCGAGAAGTGGCTCGAACAGCATTTTGGCGCGAAGCGCGTTTTGCTGACGACATCGTGTACCGACGCTCTCGAAATGTCGGCCCTGCTGACTGACATCCAACCTGGCGACGAAGTGATCGTGCCGTCGTTTACCTTTGTCTCATCCATCAACGCTTTTGTGCTGCGTGGAGCACGGCCGATATTTGTCGACGTTCGTGCCGATACGGTGAACATCGACGAAAAGCTGATCGAGAAAAAAATTACTCCCCGAACAAAAGCCATCGTGGTCGTCCATTATGCGGGAGTGGCGTGCGCCATGGACGAAGTTTCACGAATTGCGCATCGTCATGGCATTACCGTAATCGAAGACAATGCGCACGGTTTGTTCGCGTCTTATCGCGGAGCGCGCCTCGGCACGCTGGCGCGCATGTCGACTTTGAGTTTTCATGAAACAAAAAACATCTCTTGCGGTGAAGGCGGTGCCTTAATTCTGAACGACGAGCGCGACATCGAGCGCGCCGAAGTGCTGCGCGAAAAAGGCACCAATCGCCGCAGGTTCATGCGCGGCCAAGTTGACAAATACACATGGGTCGACGTCGGATCGAGCTTTTTGCCCTCGGACGTTAATGCCGCCATACTCCTCGCTCAACTTGAAAAGCATGACTCCATTCAAACCCGACGGCATGAAATCTGGCGCGAATACGCTGACGGGATCGCGAAGTGGTGCGCCCACCATGACGTCAAACAACCGACAATCCCCGCCGGGTGCGAACACTCGGCGCATATGTACTACTTAATCGCGCCCAGTCTCGACTTTCGCTCGCGGTTCATGGCCCATTTGAAAAATCACGGTGTCGCAACGGCCTTTCATTATCAGTCGTTGCATTTATCGGATATGGGTCGACGCTATGGCGGACGCGAAGGCGATTGCCCAGTGACCGAAAAAATGAGCGACAGCCTGGTTCGTTTACCCATGTGGAATGGTTTAACTCGCGAGCAGGTTGCGAATGTCATTGCCGCAGTAAATAGTTTTTAAGCGGAGTTTGCCAAAATAAAATGTCAAAACCCATCGCCGCTCACTTTGTACAGGACTACCTCATCGCCACAACACAATGGATATACGGCCAAATCCGCGCGAACGCCGAATTCACCCCCATTGTACTCGCTCGACATAAAGTAAATCCCGAAGCATTCCCCGTTGATAAACTTTACTCTATGGATGAACTACCCGCTTGGCAGCGCGCACTCGATGAACTTCACTTTCGCACGCGAGGTTATAGTCGGTTTTTCGCTCAACGCCTGCAAAAACCGTCGCTCATTCACGCGCATTTTGGCCACATCGGATTCAAGGCACTGGGGCTCGCTCGCCGATTCAATATACCGCTCATCACAAGTTTTTACGGATACGACGTTTCAGCCTTGGGGCGAAATCCTCGTTACCGCAAACGGTACGCTCAACTTTTTGCCGAGGGGAATTTATTTTTAGCCGAAGGCCCACATCTCGCGAAGTCACTTGCGGAGCTCGGTTGCCCGCGCGAAAAAATTCGCGTGTTTCATTTGGGTGTCGACCTGATCCCAATCGATGATCGTATTTACACTACGCGCGCGGCGGACATAGGCACGCGCGTGCTCTTTGCCGCGACATTCACCGAAAAAAAGGGATGGGCCGATGCACTTCGCGCCTTCGCGCGCGCTTCACGGCAGGTGCAAATGCGCTTGCGGCTAATCGGCGGCGGCGAAGACGAAGATCTCGTCACAAAGGCGATCCGCGAATTGGGAATCGAGTCGCTCGTCGATCGCTCAGGTTACGTCACGCACGACGAACTATTGCGCGAAATGATGGCGAGCGATATTTTTCTTCAGCCGAGTCGAACTGCCGCCAACGGTAATACTGAAGGTGGCGCTCCCGTCACGCTGATAGACGCGCAATCGGTAAAGCTCGCCATTTGCGCCACCTCGCATGCGGATATTCCCGAAGTCGCTCCTCACGGAGTTTCTTCTTTGCTGTCACCCGAAGGTGATGTCGAACTATTAAGTGAAAATTTGTTGCGCCTGGCCCGTGACCCACAGTTGCGCCGCCAGTTCGGCGAAAATGGCCGCGCTCGCATTGAAGCCGAATATAATTGGTCTATACAAGGTCCACGTTTGGCGACAATTTACAAATCGTGCCTTACCGATCCGTCATCGAACAGTATGAAAATTTATGACATGGAGTAGTTGATACTGTACAAAACGTCCGATCGCGACCATAACCGATCGAGGCTGCAGTGCATGGGGCCCGTCGGCTGTGACGACTGAAAGGAGTCACTATGCGTGTATTAGTAATTGAAGACGAAATCAAAACCGCACAATCCCTCCAACAGGGGCTCATAGAAGCGGGCTTCGCTGTTGATGTGGCAAACGACGGCGATGATGGTTTGAACCGAGCTGATCAATCCAACTATGATGTTCTTATTTTGGATGTCATGTTACCGAAACGCGACGGCTGGTCGGTGATTACCGAACTTCGTAACCGCGGTAAACAAACCCTCACTTTGATGCTCACGGCTCGCGATCAAATCGACGATCGCGTAAAGGGTCTTGATTTAGGGGCCGACGCCTACCTCATAAAGCCATTTGCTTTTCCGGAACTGGTGGCACAAGTTAAATCGCTGTTGCGTCGGGGTACACAGAGATCTCAAGAAGATCTTCACGTTGCCGATTTGCAAATCAATTTTTATCAGCGTCGCGTGCTTCGCCAGGGGCGTCCGGTCGATTTGACTCCTAAGGAATTTACTATCCTCGGCCTTCTTGCCAGACGAAAAGGCGAAATCATTTCACGCTCAGTTCTGGCTGAACAGGTTTGGGGGATCAATTTTGAAAGCGAAACCAATGTCGTTGACGTTCATATGCGACGCCTTCGTTCGAAAATCGACGATCCCTTTAATTCAAAATTGATTCACACCGTTCGCGGCATGGGCTACGTCCTGCGTGATCCCGCAAACTAAAGGCAAAATGCGAGCTAAACCCTACTCCCTCGCATCACGCGTTCCATTTTGGTTCGCACTCAACCTTCTTATCGCCGGCACCATCATCGCCACAAGCGTGCACGCGGGCCTAAAGCGCTTCATGCTCGACGAAGCAAGGGTCGACTTAAACAACCGAATTGAGGCCATGACCTTCGCGTTGCAAAAGTCAGGAGCTCTTGCGCGATTCAAGCCGCAACTCGAAAACGAATGGCAATCACGCGGCGGGGAACTGGTTTACGTTCGCGTGCTCGATTCACAGGGCCATGAAATGGTCTCATCTTCTACAATTAAAAGGGAGCACCTCACAGATCTTTTTTCAAATGAAAGAGCCACGAAAAAGCCGGTCGTTCGCGAACTTCGTGGCAAAAGTTATTTGATTTATACGACTCATTTAAGGACCGAAGACCCTCAGCTTAATAAAACTACATTTGAATTCGCCGCCGACATGACCCAGCACCAAAAATTGTTGGCGCGTTACTACAGACTTTTTTGGTTTGTATTTCTGTGCGGTGCCATTGTTTCAGTGATGTGGTCTTGGTACATCATTCGGTCGGCATTTTCTCCACTTCAAAATGTAATCGATCGGATTCGCCATTGGCAAACGGCACTCCACCAGCGGCGCTTGCCCTCAGAAAATTTACCGCAGGAATTGGTTGTCTTGATCGAAACGTTCAATCGTATGCTTGAAAAAATAGACGATGCCTTTGATCGACTCTCACGCTTTTCCGCTGACATCGCTCACGAACTCAAAGCCCCCATCATGAATATTACCAGTTCGACGGAAATCAAATTGAGCCGAACTCGAACCACCGACGAATACCGGGACGCTCTTCATTCTAATCTTGAAGAGATGCGAAGAATTGTTGAAATTGTTGAAAGCCTGCTATTTGTCGCTCGCTCAGAATCACCCGATCGGTATCTTAAAATTGAAAATTTGAATCTACGCGAAACGGTCGAAAAGCTCGTAGAATTTTATCAAGGGCTTGCCGACGAAAACGATGTACGACTAATCATTGATATCCGCGATGACTTTCAACTTTTTGGCGAACGGACATTGCTCGAAAGGGCCATTTCGAACTTACTTTCGAATGCGATTAAATATTCTCCCCCCAATGGACAAGTGACAATCCGCGCCCGCCAAACTGCGGACAAATTGATCGTTACGGTTTCCGACCAGGGCCGAGGGATTTTGCCCGACGATCTGCCGTTTGTGTTCGATCGCTTTTATAGAGGTCGTGTGGAACAGACCAAAGGTCCGGCTACTGGTCACGGGTTAGGTCTTACAATCGTGCAATCCATCATGCGCTTACACAAAGGGCAGGCGACAATATCGTCACAAGCCCAATCTGGCACAGCAGTATCTTTGGAATTCCCGTTAGAAATACAGCGAAAGTTTCGCGGCGGCACGGGTGTCGTTGAACACGCTCCCCACTTCGGCGCCCAGACGTAAAATACCTAAATTCAAATCGGTTCCGACCATTAACATCGAACCAGAAACCGTTTCGGTGTCGGACATCACGCCTGTTGAAAAAACTTGATTGGAGCCTGAAACGTCCATTTTACCGCGAGCTTGGATAATCCCGGCCTCCACATACGGTTCAAAGATGAAAAACTTTTTGCTAGCCTCAAACACCGCGCCCGTCATGTCATCGGTTAAATCGAACGTGGTGTAAATGCTAGGGCTACCAACATTGCCAGAAAAATTAAACTCATCCCACGTCCCAAATGCTTTTACAGACATATCCAATGGCAAATTCAACAGTTGTGAAAACGTCCATTTGAGGGCAAGCGAATCTGATTTGGCGCTCACGCCATTCACTGACGTCGACGGCAAGCCTTCAGCTTCAATTGTTATACCGAATGGCACGGTTACGGCGCCAAAAATTTGCGCTGACGGTAGCTCGGGGATTGACCCCGTACCAGCCGATTGCGAAAGGCTATTGATTGTAGGGGTATCTGCGCCGCCGCCAATCACTCCGACCTCAAAACCAAAGACATTACCGAGATCCGATGCGCCAGAAACCGACGTATAGGACCAGGCCGATGAAATGTCTTTCA
>DAIDJH010000092.1:0-284 GCA_027451425.1 Bdellovibrionales bacterium
GCGCGACGAACCTGTCACGAGGACGACTCGACCGCTCACGATAGGCGTCGCATCCGCCAAGATCCAGCCCAATGCTGACCGGGCTGGAGTACCACGAGATCCTTTCCGCTACGCAACGCGTCGGGCGGGCACGTCATCGGTTCGACCGCGACCGAGGTCCGTCGTCGACCATGCCCGAGTTGATCGCCCGTGTAAATCTGGACGTAGGGGAAGTTCCGGTCCATGCTCAGTTCCACGCATCCGTCGTCCTTGTCGATCAACGTGACAGTGGCCATGCCGTAGTC
>DAIDJH010000092.1:294-7052 GCA_027451425.1 Bdellovibrionales bacterium
GTACGTGACGTCGAGTTCATGACCGTTGAGCGATTTGGCCACGGTGAAGTCGAGTGCGTGATGCGTCACAGGCAGGATCTCGCCAGTCGGTAGTTGACGTGCGTTCACCGCTACGAAGGCCCGGGCTGGCACGCGCAACGTCGATCCCTCGATCGTCGGCGTGGTCACCGCGAGATAGGGGTGGAAACCCAAACCGAAAGGGATCGCCACTTCGTCGAGATTCTTGATCGTCGTCGTCACGGTCAAGCCCATCGAACCGAGGTGGTACGCCACCTCGATCGACGAGGCGAAGGGGTACGCCGGCGTGGGGTGCAAGAGCAGCGACAGCGCGCAGCGGTTCTGATTCACCGATTCCACTCGAAAGGGTCGGTATTCCGGTGTTTTTGGGCGAGAAGCCTCACGATGAGATACTGGATGTGGTTTGTATCTTGGTATTCGTCCACGAGCACGTAATGAAATTTATTTTGATAGGCTTCTAAAACTTCAGGGTGTTTTTGCAAAATCGCATGGGTTTTAAGAAGCAAATCGTCAAAATCGACAGCATTCGCACGCTTCATTTCATCTTCGTAGATGCGATAGATTTCGTGAGTGGTGTCGTCCATGCGAAAAAAGGCGCTCTGCGCGACACGATCGGGGGTGAGCCCTAGCATTTTCGCCTGGCCAAGTGAATGCCGAATGGCGCGAGGCACATAAACCTTGTCGTTGAGGTTGAGATCCGTACAAATGCGTTTGATGAGGCTTAACTGATCGCTGTCATCGTAAATCACAAAAAACGGCTGATAACCCAACCGATGAATTTCTTCGCGCAAAAATCGTGCGCAAAACGAGTGAAATGTCGAAATCCACATCTCCTCGTGGAGGGGCACCCCCGACTCGTGCAGTAAGCGTTCGATTCGGGCGCCCATTTCGCGGGCCGCCTTGTTGGTGAAGGTAACCGCGAGGATTTGGCCGGGCGTCGCTTCGCCCTGCAAAATAAGGTTTGTAACTCGGTAAGTGAGTACACGGGTTTTACCCGAGCCAGCTCCCGCCAGAATCAATAACGGCCCTGACAGCGTGGTTACGGCTTCGAGTTGCGGAGGATTCAAGTTTTTCAGGAATTGGTCTTGCTTCATTTTCGACTTGATTTTTAAACGGATTTCGAAGACAAGAAAAGCTTTTAGGAGAGATCGGATGGCAAAACTCAGCTCAATTCACAAAAATCTTCGCCGGCTTGAAAAATCCACGAAGCATTGGAAGGCTCGCCGCGAGTTACGGGAGAAATCGTTGGATCCGAAATTGTCGGATGTCGAGCGCGAGGCGGCGTTTTTGAAATTGCAGAAAATGCCACGAAACGGCTCTCCAAGCCGCGTAATTACTCGTTGCGCGATCACGGGCCGTCCGCGCGGTAATTTGTCGAAATTTGGCCTGTGCCGGATCAAATTTCGCGAATTGGCTTTGGCGGGTAAAATCCCCGGTGTCACCAAGGCTTCTTGGTAACCCGCTGAATTACTTCACAATTTTTTGAACGATCGCAGAGGCCACCGCTTTTGTGGCGAGTAGCTCGGTTCGGTAATCGACTGCAGCTTTTTGGTCTGAGAAAAGGCCGATGCTTACGCGGTACCATTTACGTCCATGCACAGCTGCAGGAACATAAAATGCGCTATAGCCTTTTTTTGTAAGGGCCGTTGCATGCATTTTGGCTTCTTTTTCAGTTGCGTATGAGGCAACCTGCACGGTGTATTTACCGACAGTGCTTGTGGCGACTGCGGGCAGCGCAACTGGCCGCTTCACGACTTTTATGTCTTTAGTTGGAGCCATATCGTGAGCCACGCGGTCTGCCGCAGCGGCCGCTTGGTCATCGGGAGCCTTGACTGATGCCATGTCGCGGCCGTCGGCTTTGGTTCGGCGCGTGTAGCCATTCATATTGTCGGATGGCCCTCCACCATTATTTTTAGGCGTGTTACCGGCTTGTGCAGCGGCTGTGCCATCAACGCTGGCGGGCTTTCGCTGTTGAGCTTTAATAAACTCTTGCGACAGGCTCTCGGTTTGTTGGTCGGTAATTGGTTTCGTCGCGGGGTCTGCGGCAACAGCTGTGGAATCATTGGTTGCCACTTGTGAGCGTCCATTAAAATCGGATTCAAGCGATGCCCGGCGATAGTCACTATCGCTTACCTGTTTGCCGACGTATGTTCCAACCGAAAACGAGAGCAGTGAAACAAAGAATATTAAAACCAGTTTGAAAATCGTGTCGGCTTTTGATCCGTTATTTGAATTGGACATTTTCTTACCCCCGAGGAATTTTTTTTGCTCGCAAGAGCGTATTTTCTTATGGTACCGGCAATCACCAACTTGGGTCAAATCTTGACAAAAGGCCGTGAGGCGTTGACCTTTCCGTCCATGATCGACATCGACAAAGCTCTTCGCTCGGCCAAAGAGGCCGCAAAAATCGGCCGAGAAGTGATCCTTTCTCATTTTGGACGTTTGCATGACGTGCAAGAAAAGGATCAGGCTGGTCTTGTCTCCGAAGCCGATCGCGAAAGTGAAGTGGCCATTACCCAATATCTGAGACGAGAGCACCCGGAGTTTTGGGTGCTTGGAGAAGAAGAGAGTTTTATAAAACACGGCTTTGGCCCAGTCGAAGTTCTTCGTCATTCGGGCGTCTGGCTAGTGGACCCGCTCGACGGTACAACTAATTATGTTCATCGCCTGCCATTTTTTTGCGTAAGCATAGGGCTCATGTTCCAAAACGAAATGCAGGTGGGGGTCATCGACGTCCCCGTTCTCAAGAAAGTCTATTGGGCGGCGAAGGACCGTGGCGCTTTTGTTAACGATGAACCGATCCGCGTAAGTGAACACGACAAATTGCGTGAATCACTGCTGGCGACGGGGTTCTCTAACTACAATCAGGGCGCGCTTAAAACTCAGCTGGAGATATTCGGCGATCTTGTGGGAGAGGCGCGAGGTATCCGTCGTGCGGGGTCTGCAGCGATGGATCTCTGCTGGGTCGCTGAAGGAGTGTTCGATGGCTACTGGGAAGGTAATCTCAAACCATGGGATACGGCGGCCGGAGCGCTGATCGTGAAAGAGGCTGGTGGAATTGTGACATCGTACGATGGTCGAGGGTACGATCCCTTCGATTCGAGTTTGGTTGCGGCCAACCCGCGACTTCATCCAACATTGAAAAATAGAATCAGCGAGCGCTGGAATAAATGAGTCACGCATAAGGTCTCGTCCTGGGTCCTGTCAAAAAATAAGGGACTTAGGGATGCTGATTGCCAAATTTCTTCCAGGCAAAATTTGCCGACGTGACGAAAAACTCAGTCTTTTTGCGCTCGACCTCAAATAAAGTCCTGTTGGCATTCGAGTTGCTCTTCATGAACGTGAGGCGAAGTGCGCGTGTCCGTTTTTGGACCAACGGCGCACTCGAACAGCGCGAAGTAGCGCAAGGCTTACTAGCCTGAGCGACACTATCGCCTACGGGTAGGGGGCAACTGTGGCGGAACAAAAAGCGCCGGAATCAGCGGCGGCACCAGCGGCGGCACCATCTTCTTCTGGTGGTAAGCCGATATTATTTATCGCGCTGGCAATTATTAATATGTTGGTCGTGGCCGGAGTTGGCGCGATGATTTATCTCAATAAAAAGAAACAAGCGGCCAAGCCGACGATTGATCAAGTGATTCAAGGCGAGGCGGCCGAGCAGAAGCAAGAACAAGAAAACCCTGAATTTATAGGTAACCTCGTCCCGCTCGACACCTTTCTTGTCAACCTTGCCGGTAGCCGCGGGCAAAAACTTGTTAAGGTCGATATGGAGCTTGAGGTGAGCAACGATTCGGTTGAAAAAGAGATTGAAGCCATCAAGCCGAAAATCCGCGACATCATCATTATCATTCTTTCATCGAAAACTTACGCGGAAGTTGCGACAGAAGACGGCAAAAATGCCCTTCGCAACGAAATTCGAGATAAAGTGAATTTGTTTTTAACAAAGGGCCGGATTAAGCGCGTGTACTTTACTGAATTCATTTATAACTAGGGGTGAAGGATGAGCCAGGTTTTATCGCAAAGTGAAGTCGACGCGCTTCTCGCTGCGGTTTCAGAAGGTGAAATCGCGTCGCCAGATGCGAATGCCGCGGGGACGGGTGCCGTCGCTGCCGCGAGCGGCCCTGACGGTAAAAAAGACGATCGCATTGTTGTTTCTTACGACCTCACAAGCCAGGACCGGATCATTCGGGGGAGACTCCCGCAGCTTGAGGTCATTTATGAAAAATTCATGCGATCGTTTCGCGTTTCTCTCTCATCAGCCCTTCGAAAAATCGCCACGCTCAACCATGCCAGCACCGATTTTTTGAAGTTCGGCGAATTTATCAACACCCAGCCCATGCCGACATGCATGAGCGTATTGCGGTTCAACGCGCTTCGCGGGTCAGTATTGTTTGTCGTAGAATCAAAACTCGCATACGCGCTTGTCGATAATTTTTTCGGAGGGGCGGACCGACCCTACACCAAGACCGAAGGCAAGGATTTTACGGCGATCGAGCTGCAAATTATTCGCAAAGTCGTGGATCTCGCCATCGGCGATCTCGAAGAAGCGTGGGGTTCTGTTGAAAAAATCGACTGTTCGTTTGTGCGTACCGAAATCAATCCCCAGTTCGTCGGTATAGTCCCGCCGACTGACATTGTGATCGCGTCGACATTCGACGTGGAGTTAGAAAACGCGAACGGCATCATTACGCTTGTCATCCCTTATTCAACGATTGAGCCGATTAAACAGAAGTTGCAATCCGGTTTTCAAGTTGAGTCGGATCAAACTGATAAGAAAATTTGGTCAGCAACAATTATTGAGCAATTGCTGGGGACCGAAGTGGAAGTCAAAGTTGACCTTGGTGAGACGGAAGTTTCGATGGGTGAACTTTTAGAGATGAAAGTCGGCGACGTCGTTTCTCTCAATCAAGATGCGACGGGTGAATTTGACGTGCAGATAGAGGGGATTCGCAAATTTAAATCGTACTATGGTATTCACCACGGTTCCGTCGCGGTGCAAATCACGCGACCGGTGGTGAAGTAGGGCCGAGTGCAGCCGCTGTGCATGGGGCCCACCGGCAATGACGACTGAAAGGAGTCATAAATGGCTGATGATCAAACCGCGAAAAACTTGGAAGAGGCGATAACCGAGGCGCCACCGCCCGCCGTGGCTCCACCGGCGGCAGTCTCCTCGAGCGAAGCGGCAAAGGCCGATCGGAAGTTGGATCTCATTCTTGATATCCCACTGAAGGTCACCGTCGAGCTCGGGCGAACAAAAATGGTTGTTAACGAGCTGCTGAACCTCGGCCAAGGCAGCGTTATTGAACTGCAAAAGTTGGCAGGTGAGCCGCTCGAAGTGCTTGTAAACAATAAGCTGGTGGCACGCGGCGAAGCGGTAGTCGTGAACGAAAAATTTGGCATTCGATTAACCGACATCATTTCGCAAACGGAGCGAGTGGAGCAACTTGGATGAGTAAAATCACATCCGCTTGGATAGTGGCATGTTTTTTTGCGGCAATATTTTTTGTTTCGTTCGGGGCATGGGCGGATGATACCGAAGCCGGTGCCACGGCGAGCGCGCCCGCAAATGTCACAGCGGCTGATGTTGCGGGGTTGGCGGTGAACGCAACAGCGACCGCCCAGGCAAAGGCAAAGTCGCTACCTGAGTCGCAGATCCCCGTGCTTTTGTCGAAGCCGGCGCAAAAGCACGCAGTAGTGAATCCGTGGGGGCGGTTGCTACTTAGCTTTTTTATTATTGGAATAGTCGGCGGTGGGATGATGGTTTTTGCCCGATGGCACAACGGCAAAAACAAAAAAGGTGGCGATCTGAACAAAATTCGCATTCTCACACAATTTCATTTAGGTCCTAAAAAAAGCTTGGCGATTGTGCGCGTGGCGGGAGAGGCGATTCTTATCGGCGTGACCGATCACAATATCTCAATGCTCAAGTCGCTGTCGCTTCTTGACGGCGAGTTGGATTCCGCTCCCGAAATCGACAGGCGCGCGCAGGCCCGCCAACCCAATTTCGAGCAAACATTAGCACAACAAGCGCCCGCACATGACGACGACGACTACGGGCTGACCAGCATCAAGGATAAAATCTCCATCAAGCTAAAAGATATGAGGCCATTTTGAGAAGATTCAGCGGTTGGTTTGTTTTTTTAGGGATGCTCATTTGGTCACATCATGCATTCGCGCAACTGACGTTGCCGACAGTGAGCTTCGGATACAAATCTGTAAATGATCCACAGGAGCTTGTGACAAACGTCAAAATTCTTCTCGGCTTAACCGTCTTGGCGTTGGCTCCGGCGATATTGATTATGATGACGAGTTTCACGCGCATCGTGATTGTGCTGTCGTTTGTCAGGCAGGCGCTCGGTACGCAAAATATGCCGCCGAATCAACTGATCATCGGGCTTTCGCTTTTCATCACATTTTTTATTATGGCGCCGTTTTTTCAGAGAATTAACACGAACGCTGTTCAACCATATTTGAATGGCCAAATTCAACAGGATGAAGCGCTTGATCGCGCACTTGCGCCGATTCGCGAATTTATGTTCAACCAAACGCGCGACGCCGATTTGGCGCTGTTCGTCAATCTTGCGAAGATGCCAAGGCCGAAAACGCGAGCCGACGTACCGACACAAGTTCTCATGCCGGCCTTCATCATCTCCGAATTAAAAACCGCGTTTGAAATTGGCTTCATCATTTATCTGCCGTTTCTCGTGATCGATATGATTGTGGCAAGCGTGCTCATGGCC
>DAIDJH010000093.1 GCA_027451425.1 Bdellovibrionales bacterium
GGCGCGCGACCGCTTCGGTATGAAAACCCATTTTGTGCGCGCACATGCCAAGTTGAAAATTTGCCTCTTCAGAATAGTGCGGGTTATTGGTGAGATCGTTAAGTAACCCGCTCACGATATGACATTTGTTACCTTTTTCATAAAGGAGTGTCGCCGCCAACATCAAAAGCTGATTGGCGGTCAATTCGCTTACTGGTTTCAATTCGGCAAGCGGAGTGGTCGCGCCCATTGTTAAATCAACCGCCGCGATTCTTTCATGATTCACCATCTGGCCGATCGCAAAATCCCCCTGTCGCGGTCGGTGAGCTTTCGCCACCTTCTCAAGTTTCTTGCCGACGATTTTCCGCATTTCTTTTACAGACGGCATGGGCGGCGAAGACAACGGTTTAACGACCTCATATTTGCTAAGATCCACAATTTTTGTTGTCGGCAAAAATGCGGCAGCGCTGATTTCTTTTTCATTGCCGATATCCAGCCGCGGGATATTTTTCACGCTGATCGTGATTGTGCGCTTTTTCTTCTTGATCACCTGCTTCAACGCAAAGAAAGGTACGCCGTTTTTTGTTTTAGGCAAAACCGATGTTCCGAGTCGTGCCGGCGCCACAGTTTTAAGCGCGCTTTGATTTGCCACCGTTTGCGTGGCATTGAGAATTTGAGAAAATTGCTGCTGCGCGGGCGTGAGTGCTGACCGCGCGGGAGCGCTTGTCAACGTATTGGCCGGTAAAGACCCCGTCGAATTTGTCGCCACCGCGGTTTTTACCGCCGCGGTTGTTACCTTTGGGCTCGTTGATGCCGCCGTGTTGGTGCCGCGCCATGAACTCCACCGTTGCTGAAGTTCCATCGCCCATTTGGTTGCCTTTTGCTCCGCCTTCGCTTCGTATTGATGCAAAGTTGTGTGCCAATCTCCACCATCAGCGGAAACCGAGGATAAATCGGCCGATTCGATTGGTCTTGCCAAAACAAATGCGCCAGTCAAAATAACCGCGCCTGTAACAATCAGAATCTTTTTATTCACGACACACACTCCTTAGCCGACGCGTTCACGCGCCAGCTTCATCAAAAGAAATACGTAACGCCCATCAGGAAGTTCGTGGTATTGGCGGTGTTGCTCGACTTTGGAGCGCCCGGCAACGCCAGACCATTCCCGTAAGAAACAATGTTCTGTTGAAAGTATCGATTCTGCAGGTCGGCCTGAACGGCGAAATGCTTTGAAAAGAAAAAGTATTGAACGACATCAAATCCATAAGCGAATGAATTTTTTTGCGGATCATTCATCGTATCGTTTACAACCTGCTCATATGTTTCAACGCCAATAAACGGCGTAAACTGCATGTCAAAATAGATGATTTTCTTACCCAAGAAGCTCATTTTCGCGTAGAAGGGGACCCAGTTAAATCCCACCCCGACAAAATTGACGTCTCGGTTGAAGTCCGGGCGCACGCCTCCGCCGCTTAAACTTTGAAAGTCTTTTGTCGTCTGGCTGTCGCTCAAATCCGCCTTGTCATCAAAAAATTCAATCCCATAGCGCTCGCTAAAATAGTAGTTGAGCTTCATTTCGTAATTATATCCCGTATTGTACGGGTCATTGACGATCGGTCCGGCAAGTAAGCTCAATGCAAACCGTTTTGCTTTGGTGTACTTGCGATTTTGCACGACGCTAAAATCGGTGTCTTTCGGCGCCCAATATTTTTTCTCGAGATCACCCATGTTGAGCTTGTCGCTTTGGCCGCCGGGCGCGGATTGCGTCGCCGACGAACTGCCGCTATTTTTCGCAACTTTTTTCTTGCGCTTATTATGGTGGCGCGTGTACTCAGCCGACTGCGCGAAGCTGGGGCTAGCGCTCAACCAAACCACGGGAGCGACTAAAAACACAGCCACAAGGGCTTTCACTAAGATGCTGTTCACCGCGGCTTTCTTTGATGTCATTTATAAACTCCTTTAGTTTATAGCCTTAAACATAAACGGGTACGTAACAAGCACGCGCGTGCCACCTTTGGGTTTCGGAAAGTTCCAACTCGCCAAACGCCGCAAAATGCACCCCTCAACCATCGCGTTTCTGAGCGTCGAAATTCCGATGTGCTGCTCTTGAACCAAACCAGTTGCGTCGATCGTGAATTTGACCTGAACTTTGCCGTAAAGATTCGGGTTGGCGCTCAATTGACGTTCATAGCAATAGCGAACTTCACCAAGGTGGGCGTTGATTACTCGCGCAATCACGTCTTTGTCGAGACCGCCTTCTACTTCAGTTTCTTCGTCTAGAATGCCGACAGTGCCGTTACCCGCCCCACCAGCGGCGAGACCGCCAATACCGGCAATACTACGCCCCCCACCAATGCCTGAGGTACCAATGCCCCCCACCTTGAATGTGCCCCCACCTCGGCCAATCTTTGTATGAATGCCTTGAAGGCTGCCCATACTGCGGATGGCTGACGCCGGGCCCGTGTTCACATCGTCGGCGAAGCGGCCAAACCCGGCGATCATCGGACCATTTTTGTTGGCGCGTTTTGCAATTTTGCCGAGGAGCGCGTTGAGTTGCCCCAATTTCAAGTTTTTAACAATTTTTGTTGATGAGTTCGCGGCTTTTGCCTGAATTGGCGCATGCGCCGCCATTGCCTGCGCAGGAGTTCGTGCCATAAGAACTTTGCGCATTTCACTTGCCTGTTTTCTTTCTTTACGCATGAGTTTTGCGTCAAACACCATGCGGGTATATTTGTCGTCAGGCTTGAGTTCTTTGAGAGAATCGTTCGGCCGCCTTGGCACGGCAATCACAATGCCGATTAGCAACAGCGCAAAAACAAGCGCTGTAACAAATGGCGCGCGCGTTTCCGAACTTGTGAGGAGTGTCTTCCAATCCCCCTCGTGAGACTTCATGACGTCCGTTTTTACCAGACGCTGAATAATGCGGTAAGCGCCGACCGGCGTTTCGACCGCACCCGCATCTTTCGGGGGGGCGAGCGTCTGCTCCGTGCCCGCAATATCAATCCGATAAGGTCTTTGCGGCTCAAGGAGCTCGGTTCGAACCAACCGATCGCCTTTCATCACGATCACTTGATGATAAGTCCGATTCGCCCCCTCGCTCTCGTTTGCCCAATTTTTTTCAGCGTTGAAAAGCGACTTCTCAATCACTCGTGGGGTAAATTTTAGCGTATGCCCGCCAACGATAATCGTCGTCACGTCACAAATCGTTTCACGCACGACGGGATTTTTCTCGCGCCACGTTCCGCTCGCACTGCCGGCATCGCAGATCGACCATGCTCTGTCATGATATTCCACATAAGCGTGAACGTCGCCAACATCCTCACCTAAAAGTCGAACGTCGGCACTGCGCGAGCGCCCGAATATCCACGTGCGACCGCTCGGGCGAAATCGATGCCGGCCGATAAATTTGCCTTTATAATGATGTTCAACTTCTAAATCGGTTCTTTTCATTTCACATACCTAATCGATCGCTTAATTGCTTGATCGAAGTTTTGGTTCACGTTGTAAAGCGGTAAAAATTTAATGCCCTTTTTCTGTTGAACGTACGCGCCGTCAGGAGAACGCGCGATACCATCTACATCTGTCGCGTCAAAGTCGACTGATTGAGTTCGACGATAAACTGTGCGTTTTGCAACCGTACCGGCTGAACTCACCGAGGCGAATAACTCGACGGCCAGAGTGGCCAATACCATGGCCGCAAACACCATTATGGATAAAATGATTCTTTTCACTGCTCACCTCCGCCCGTTTCACCGACATTGCCGCCGCTTTTTGCTTTCGTCTTGGCGGCTTCGGCAACTTGAGTCACCTTTTCGAGTTCCCTAATTTTCTTATTTATATCTACGTCCTTGTCTTCAGCGGGCATTCGACTGCCTTGCGCGAGCGCTGCCGCCTTTTCATACGTGTTCAACGCTGCCGCGTAATTTTTCGTATTCTCGTAAAGCGATCCAAGCCGCAATTGATAACGAAGATTTTGCGGACTCAGATTTACCGCGTGTTCGTAGGCGTTGATCGCTTTCGCCGGCTTCTGGAGCAAAATATAAGTCTCACCAAGGTTCGCCCATGCAGCGTAATCGGATGGCTCAATCTCCACAATTTTTTCAAAATCGTCAGCGGCATTGCTGTATTTTTGCTCGCGCACGTCCATCTTCGCAAGATAGAGTCGCGCATCGGTCAAATCGGGTTCATCACGAACGGCCGTATGAAATTCGCCGTTGGCCGACGCCAATTCGTTAAGCGCGAGAAGTACGCGACCCTTTTGATAATGGAGCAACCCAAATTGCGGCGCATTTTTCAGAGCGAGATCGATCATCCACAGCGCGCGTTGGTTGTCACTTCGATCAAAAGCGGCAAGGCTCAAATAAAACGCCCCCCAAGGTTTAGTTGAAAATCGCTCGGCTAGCAAATTGCCGATTTGTTCAAGGCGCGCGGTTTTTTTGTATCGCTCACAAGCATTGGCTTTATCAATGAGGCGCCGAAGGGAATCATGCCGCCAACTGCGCGCGCCAACAGGACAAGTGTTCTCGCTGAAAGCGCCGCCACTTCGCAGCGAAACTGTTTTCAACATATAGTTTTTGTCGGTAAGATTTTCGCTCGTTGGCCCACTCGCACAGCCCGCAATCCAGAGAGAAAACGTAAGCGCAACGAAAAGTATGTTCTTCATGCGCCCACCTTCTTCACAATTTCTGGCAATACCGGAGCCAACGTTTCAAAATGAAATTGACTGCTATCATCTGGGAGCGGTTGATTCAGTTTTTTTAAGTCAGCCTGCAGCTCCGCCACCAAATTGCCTCCCACATCATATTCTTTAGCCGCCTGATAGGCCTGAAGCTTCGCCTCAACGCCTTTTTCTTCCATCGGTATCGCAAGTTTTTCCATTTGTTCATGAAATGCCTGCACTTCGCTATCGGGCACACCCTTCGGGATTGGCATATTGCGAAGGCTGTCACTGTAGGCGAGATAACAGTCGCCAAGCTCACGCATAGCTTTCACCGCAACATCGGGATCGCCAAATCTCGCTGCGGACTGAAAAGCAATTTGCGCCCTACTCAATTTTTCGGTTTTCATCATGAGAACAAGCTGAACTTTCGCGAGGTGAGTTTTGAGACTTTGCCCCTTGAATTCTTGCGCCAAAATGCGCGCCTGCACCAGGCGCGCACGGGCCAACGCCGAAATATCAGCGCCTTCTTTTCGCTCCGAGAGAAGCTCCTTGGCCTGTTGAAAGGCTTTTTTGTTGTCGCCGGCGTGAAAAGCCTTTTCGACGAAATAAATGCGCGCCTGACCCGCTTCCGGTTGATGATTAAGCGCTATCAGTTGATGTAAGAATTTTTCATGATGGCGCGGATTCTCGTCATGCGCCGACATTTGCTCAAGAGCCGAAAGCGCATGGACGGCCGTATCTCGAGATTGAGAATCCACCATCGATTCATAGATAGGTTTCGCGCGCGACGATTGCCCGCTGAGCGCGTAAAAATCGGCCGCCATCAAAATCCATTTGTCTCGTTCCTTGGCGTCAGCCGTTGCCAGTTTCTCCAAAACCTTGGCCGCATCACCTAACTGCCCCATGGATTCGTAAGACTGCGCCGCCTTCACAAGCGCATCCAGCCCCTCTTTTGTTGTCGGATATTTTTCGTAGTAGTGAACCGCCGCCGCGGCACCAGCCATAACATCGCCGCTCTTGTAATTGAGTTCAGTCGCATTCCACAAAGCTTTTTGCGCAAGCGTTGACGCCGGATTGAGCTTTGCGAATTGCTCATAAGACTTGATTGCGTGCTTCAAGTCACCTTTTTGCTCATAACTTTGAACAATTAAGAAATACGTCTCTTCATAAATTTTATTTAACTTTGTGTAACGATCTTTGTCGCGACATTTATTGCGAAGATTAAACGCGTATGCCCGAAGCGCGGTGTACTTTTTTTGAATATTGAGAATATCCATGTACAGATCTTGCGCCTTAACCCCTTTATCTGTGCTTGCATATTTTTTGCCAAGAGTTTTAAAAATCGCCGCGGCTTGATTGTAGTGATGTTTTTGATACGAAATAAACCCGAGTTCGAATTGAACGTCGAGAACGAATTTCCCTTTCGGGTCTTTCGTCAAATAGTCGTTTGCCAAAACGCGAAATCTCGCCTCATCCGCATCGCTCCACTTTTCGTTGACGGCCTTTTGCAAAGCCGTGAGCGCGTAATAGCGCGAGTCATGCCCCATATCTTTATCTTTTGTCTGTCGGCCAACGATCGCATACTGCTGGCTTGCATCGCGAAACTTGTCTTGTTTAAAAAGAGCATTCGCATAAACAAACCGCGCTTTATTTGACTCATGAGAGTTTGGGTTGGCGCTCAAGTAAATCGCAAAAGCCCGCTCGGCATTATCGGCGTATTGCGTGGCTTTCGGTTGCTTGTTCCACTGCCTGAGCCATTGGTTAGCAAAGCCCAGCGCCATTTTATTGAAGGCGCGCCGACACAGCTGCGGCGGGGTTACACTCGACGCTCCCACCTTCGCACTGGCCTGCGAATCGTCGCCGGCAAACTGTTGAGCGAGAAAATTATCATCCGCATTTACAGAGTCTGGTTTTTGACTTTTCGACCAATGACTGTCCGGCTTACAAATTCTGTCTAACCGCGCAAGGTTTTTGATAACATCGTTTTGTTTACCCAGATGATCGGCGGCGTTCATAATGTAAACGTAAGCTAGCGGCGTCAAATCCGAAGTTGGTTTGGCATGAATGAAGTCCGTGATAAGCGCAATGATATCCTTGTTACGCCCATGTGTTTTGTATAGCTCCGCGAGACGCAGGATAACGGGAGAAACATCGAGATCTCCGGCTTGTGCGGAAAGGTAAGAATAAGCGCCACTTGCCGGTCGCGAATCCTCGTAAAAAAGCGCAAGATCAAACAGCGCTTCATGGCGTAAATCAAGCCGAGCATCGATGCCGTTTTTCTTCACGTAGACGCCGTATTTGATAACGCCTTCAAGTTCGCGTATCGCCGATGTCGAATCACGAAGGTTATAGTACGTCCAAGCCGCTTTATATAGG
>DAIDJH010000094.1:0-3375 GCA_027451425.1 Bdellovibrionales bacterium
CCAGCGCGCCATCGACCTGACCAGCCTCTAGCAATTCATCGACCGCGCTCATCATCAACTCTTCGCGGTCTTTGAGGAGTTTCTCGCGCAATTCAGTCTCGCGCTTGTCGGCGTACATGAGTTTCACGTGTGTGCGCACATCCGTGAAACCCGTGTCGCGCAAAAAGTTACCGAGTTTCACTCCGACAAACGGGTCGCCGCCGCGATCGTACTGGTAGTCGTTAAAGGCCACCCAAAACTTCCAGATCGCCGGACAATACGGGTCCAAAAAATAAGAAAAATTCATCACTTCGGTAATAACAATTCGAGCGCCAGGACGAAGCACACGCCTCACTTCGCTCAATACCCTGGTCGGATTTGGCATATGCTCCATCACCCAACAAATAAACGCTCCACCGAATGTGCTGTCTGGAAAAACCATTTTCTCGGCATTCATTTTGTGAATATCGAAGCGCTCACGCGCGTAATCGAGATTCCCCAGGGTCTGGCGCGCGGCTTTGAGTTGCTCGTCATTGATATCGATACATGTAATTTTTAACCGCGGGAATCGTCTTAATAAAATTTGAGTCTGCGCTCCCACCCCGCAACCAACCTCAAGAAGTTGATCGGTTTGCGAGAAATTCACGTCTTGATAAATAACGAATTCGGTCAGCTCGGCCTGCCGGCGAAGGCGTTCCTGCTCTACGGACGAATAACCGTGTATATATTTTTGCTCACTGCTCATTTTGCTCATTTTGCTCATTTTTCTCTCGAAGCGACTTCTTCCATGCCTTGTAGCGCACGGTGTACTCGCGGAATTGCTCTGTAAATTCTTGTCGCTTATCATTCATGTCGGAGTTAAAATCGTCGGACTTTTCGCGCCAAGCGGAGTCGAACTCATCGCGCTTTTCCAACTCGTCGTTGTTAAATGATTCTCGCTTATCTTCTTGATCCGAAAAGAACTGCTCCCGCTCTTTGGACGAATGGTGTTCCTTTAAATATTCTCTTCGCTCATCTTTAAGCTTTTTCTCAAATGCGTCGCGCTCCTTTTGTTCTTGGCGATCGAATTTCTCACGTGCCCTTTCTTTTTGATGATCAAACTTGTCGCGCTCGTGCTCGAACATCCGTTCGTATTTCTCTTGAATCGTCTCCGGCGGCAGACGAACTTCTCCAAAAAAATGAAGAAGGCTCTTCAGCTCATCGTTCTGTTTTCGCCGATCCTCAGGGATCGACTTTCGTAGCTTTTCAATTTCGGCCCGATCGGATTTTAACGAAACATCGGCGTCACTCATGTCGCTGTCACTTTGATTTTTGGCCTGATGCCCGGTGAAAATTGCACAACCGGATACGAATAGCGCGACGGCTATACCGGACAGGCAAAATCTGCCCACTGACTTTAGATGAGACTTCATGCTTTCGATGATAGAAGAGCTTTTTCGAAAACACAATCAGGCGGTATCATGAATTTATGCTGTCAGAATCGCCATATTTACAACCCTCGGGTTATACACGCCGCAATTCAAGCTTCACCGACCGCGAGTTTCAAATCAAGTACACTCGTTATCTTTTATGGATGGCGGGGTTTATTACGCTAATTTTTTTGCTGCCGCCGTTTTACTATAGTCTTGAAAACTACCATATTTTCATCAATCTTGCCGATCTCAACGAGCCGAGATTAACCCACTATCTCATAAGCGAACGATTTTATTTAGCTGTATACTTCGTGGCGGCAGCACTGGCACAGTTTGGTTTTTGGTTTGTGTTCAGTAGGAGAATGTCCGCAAAAATTGTCGGTCCAGCGAAGCTGTTAAGAAATCACATTCGGTTGCTTAGCCGCGGTGATTTTACCCTGCCTGTTCTGCATATTCGCGAGGATGACGAGTTCAAAGAGCTTGTGAGTTCTTACAACTATCTTTTCACTCTTTTAAAAACACAGTATCGGCGCGAACTCGACGACTTAACAAACTTGCAAAAAATGATTCGCCATCCGGGTGCGCTGGCGCTCGTCAATGAAATGATCGATTCTCGCGCACGGCAGCTGGGCGTCACCCCCGCTGCTTCAAAACTCTCGACATCTCCCGATTCGCGTCACGCATCTTAATAGCGGCGCGCTTATCTCCCTGCTTTTTGCCCTTCACAACGGCGATTTCAACTTTCACCCGGCCGTTTTTAAAATACATCTTTAGCGGCACGCACGACATGCCTTTCTCGCTCACAGCTGAGTAAATACGATCAATTTCATGCCGATTGAGGAGCAATTTTCTCAACCGCTCGGGAGCATGATTGTTGTAGGAACTCGCCTTATACGGAGAAATATGGGCTTTTTGTAGAAAAATTTCGTCGCCGACAAAACTCACGTAAGAGTCTTTCAAGTTCGCGCCACCCTCCCGTAGCGATTTCACCTCACTCCCCATAAGAGCAATGCCCGCTTCGTAGGTATCAAGAATATGGTAGTCGAATCGTGCCTTTTTATTTTCGACTATTATTTTACCACCGGTGCTTTTCACTTCGACAAATTCCTATAAAGCGACAAAAACTGTTCAACTGAAAGTTCTTCAGGCCGAGCCCTCTCATTTAAGCCCAGCGCTGTCAACTCCCCCTTAACTTGCGAGCCGTAATCTTTCAAATTCTTGGTCAAAAATTTGCGCCGATATTGAAATGAGCATTTAATGAAGCTCAAAAATCCGCGATCGACATGAACACCCGCCTTACGAACAAACTTAAGTACACGACTAGATATTTTCGGTTTTGGATAAAAACTCTCGGCTGACGCGTCAACCACAACCTCCATCGCCCAAAACGTTTGCGCGATGACCGACAACAGTCCGAAATCGTGGGAGCGCGGAGTTGCCATCAAACGATCTGCCACTTCTTTTTGAAACATGAGAACCATGTGATCAAATAGTGCGGCAAAAGATTGTTCGATCACCAGCCGTGAAGCGATTTGGTATGGCAAATTGCTCACCAGAGCGGATTGAACAACCGCCTTGTCGTTGCTCTCATTAAAACTTAACTTATCTATCTTGAGGGCGTCAGTCTCAATCACACGAAGTTCCCGCCCGCGCCAATAATCGGCAAATTTTCGATCAAGCTCAATCGCGACAAGCGGCTTTTTTAGATGGAGAAGTTCATCCGTTAATGCACCTAGCCCCGGCCCCACTTCGACAATTCGGGCGACCGGCAACTCACGAACACAATTCACGATTTCGTGAATCACATACTCATCGATCAAAAAATTCTGCCCCATTGAATGCTTCGGCTGGACGTCCAATTCGCGCATTCGCTCCACAAGTTTTTCTTTGACTGATTTCATAAATTAAAATCATTGGGAAGAGACGATGCCGATGGCGAAAGCGTCTGTTCCGACTTTTCGCCGCGCTGTAAACGCCAGATACC
>DAIDJH010000094.1:3385-6987 GCA_027451425.1 Bdellovibrionales bacterium
CAGCGTTATCCGTGCAATATTTGAGAGCCGGCATAAAAATTTCGATATTCTGATTCTGCGCGCTCCATTCAGACGCGAGCGTACGGAGGCGCGAATTCGCACACACGCCTCCCGTGATCACAATGCGATCCAACCGAAGCCGCATCTGCGCCGCCTTCAACTTGACCATAAGACTTTCGATCACCGCCTCTTGAAAGCTCGCGCAAAGATCGGCGCGCTGATTTTCAATGACTTTCGCATCCAGTGATTCCACCAGACGCACAGCCGCCGCCTTTAATCCTGAAAAGCTAAAATTAAGATCCGCTGAGTCTTTCATCGTACGCGGAAATCTAAATTTGGTTGCATCCCCCGACTTCGCCAACTCATCCACCTTCGCTCCGCCGGGAAACCCTAATCCCAAAACTTTGGCAAACTTATCAAGTGCTTCGCCAGCCGCATCGTCCACAGTTCGCCCCAATAGCTGATAATCTCCCAGTCCGCGCACATGAAAAAGATGGGTGTGACCACCGCTCACCGTCAGCGCCAGATACGGAAAGCTCAAATTAGCATGTCGCCCATTTGAAACATCCCATAGGAACGGCGCAAGCAAATGTGCTTCTTGGTGGTTCACGCCAACAAACGGCTTATCATAAACAATCGCCAAAGATTTAGCGGTGACAACCCCGACAAGTAGAGAGCCGATGAGCCCCGGTCTGTTGGTTACCGATAGGCCATCGATCTTATCCCACGACCACCGGGCCTTTGCGAATAGTTCTTCAAGAAGTGGCAATAGTTGAAGCGTATGATTGCGACTGGCGATTTCTGGTACAACTCCTCCGAATGGCCGGTGCGCAAGATCCTGATTGGCTGTCAAACAGTCGATGACAAAACCATCGTCACGAACTATCGCGACAGAAGTATCATCGCAGCTTGTTTCAATTGCCAGCGCATGCTGGTGCGCACTCAAATTCATTTCAGAGCTTTGAGCTTTTGCGCGGCCTTTTTGCCCCATTTCGATTTACTAAATTTAGCCGCAGCTTCGGAATAGAATGTGCGCGCCTCAGGCTTCATCCCTAATTTATAAAAACACCAGCCAATTTTATACGTCGCCTCGGCGTAATGTTCACCGTGCGGATTGAGCTCGCGGTATTTTTGAAATTCCACAATAGCTTCTTTCCATTTTTTCTTGGTAAAGCTGCTCGTGGCGACTTGAAAACTGTTTTTTTTCGACAATTTTTTGGTTGTGCGCGATTTCTGAAGAGCCTCTAGATTCGCATGCAAAGCCTCAACCTTTTGCGAGATCTGTAAGTATTCGGAATCGAGTTTTGTCAGCTCATCTTCGTAGATTTTCGATTTATCTTCGAGCGACTTCACGCGTACATCGAGAGCCTGCGCCTGACTAGACTGGGCGGTATTTGCCGTACTCAAGCTGTTTTCAAGAGTATCCACTCTCCCGCGCAGCGTTCGCATTTCACCGTCCATTTCATCAAGCCGGTTGACCTGATCCGCCTGTTGAACTTGCTCCGGGCTTGGGGGCTGCTGCCGGTCTTCACGTATCTCATCCGCCGTCATCAAACATCCCGAAAGAAAAAGGGCCGCCGAAACGGCTATCACCAACTGTTTAATTTGCATCGCCATTCTCCGATTTTTTTAACACCGTGTAATTCTCAGCCCGCTCAGCATAATCGCGCGCCAAATTAAAATTATTGCGAGCATCAGAATAGTCTCGATCACTAAAATTTCTTTGGCCCTTAAGATAATACTCTTGCGCCTTTGTGAATAGGCCGGGTGCATATTGGAGGGCATCGGCCGACTTGGCGGCAACCATGGCCGCGTCAGCCAAAAGATAATCTCTACGGGGGGGCCTGCCCACGCACCCTGACAGCAGCATTAAGGTAAGCGCAAATGTCAGGGTATGGGTCATACTAGAAAAAAATTAATTGTTGAGCGGGACAAAGTTAGCGCGACGGTTTTTTGCGTACGCAGCTTCGGTGTCACCGGTATCAATTGGCTTTTCTTTGCCATACGAGATCACTGTAAGATGGCCGGAATCGACCCCCAGGCGGATCAAATACGCCTTAACCGCTTTAGCCCGGCGCTCACCAAGGGCCAAGTTGTATTCAACTGATCCGCGTTGATCGCAGTGCCCCTCAATTTGGACCGTCGTATTACTGTGATTTTTCATCCATTCAGAATCTTTTTTCAAAATATGGCGATTGGTGTGATTGATTGCTGAAGAATCAAAAGCAAAATGGATAGTCTCGAGCCCCGCTATTTGCCCGCTGTCGCTACCATCAGCCGGAAAGGTCATCGGCTCTTGCGAAATAGTCGCCGAATTTTCGCCAGCTCCGCTTTCTTGTTTGGGCTTTTTGTGACTGCAAGATACGGTAAATGCCATCGCGCCCGTCAATAAACCAAATGCAATATATCGACTCAGTTGATGTGATTTCATCGTTTTGTCTCTCCTTTTAGACTGAGAAATTATGCCTTACCAGTTTCGAAAACTCGGCCGAAATTGTCAAAGCAATTCCGGTTCGCGGACAAATCCGGTTGCTACTCGCTGTGGTCTGTCAACAAACCACCACACGCCTCAGCGCACGACTCTTGCATTACCGCTGAACCATGGACCCAAGAGAAAGGAGTCAATGTATGACTGGTCTCAACAGAATTTTTTTAATGGGGTATCTCGGCAGCACACCAAGAATTACGGTGAGCCGCAAAGGCACTCCTTACACAACACTTTCAATCTGTTCACCCAAGAAAAAGGGGGATGATGAGGTGGAGCAAAAAAGCCAGGCGGACTGGCACCATGTGCACGTATGGGGCAAACAGAGCGAACTTTGCGCGAAGTTTCTGAACAAAGGCCGCGTGGTACTGGTCGAGGGCTATTTGGCGCAATATTCCGTTGATAATGAAGGTAAAAAAGAACGTCGAACCGCCATCAACGCCGTTCGCGTGGATTGGTTGCCAAAAACCGAATCGGCGGAACCCGAACAGTTGTCATTTGAAAATCCGACCGTCGAGTCTTGACTTTTCGACCGCCGCGTTGAATTCTATGTTTGCGCTCCGCAGCGGACCTGCGGAGTGCGGCATTTATCAAGTGGGGTTTGAAGTGATGAAAGAATTGGGGCTTAGTCACCTCGACTGGATCAAAGATCTGGTTCTCGCCGAGCAGCAGATGGAAGAGACTGGCGTCGTCAACCTCGCGTCCGTCGATCCCGAATCTCATCTTGAAGAACAAACTGTTGAGTTTTTGCGCGACGTGAAAGCGGCTATGGTCGAGGCTGCCGCGACTTTTAACCAGCTAAAAGCCTCGGGCGTAGGCACTCTGAAATTGTATGGCATTTCGAATACCAAAGCGGATTTCATGCTTTTTAGGAATGGTTATAAGCTTATTTTTTCGATGCGCCGTCCAGGCGAAATTGAAATCTACCACAGTTTGCTCTCTTCACATTTTTTAAACCCGCTCGAAGGCGATGAAACAAAATCTTCTGAAAAAGACGTGATCCGTGCGCATTGGGGCGCCTTCGGTGAACTTCAATGGCACCATAAAAATTTGCCCGTCCGTATGGATTTTCTTGTCCGCCATTACGTCACCCGCTTCATTCACGAAAGTGCAAAAT
>DAIDJH010000095.1 GCA_027451425.1 Bdellovibrionales bacterium
CTCGAAGATGCGATTTTTGGCGGCACAGTTTATGGCCTTTTTCGAACAAGACCTTTGGCGGACCATCGCGCATGAAACCCATGAACTCGCGGTTTATTTAGAAATCCGTTTGCGCGAAATTTCTGAAATTACCGTTACTCAACTCGCGCAAGCCAATAGCGTGTTTGCGCGAATCCCGAAAGCATGGGTCAAGCCGCTACGCGAACGCGTATTCTTTTATGTCTGGGACGAATCTCCCGACGAGCATGGACGGGTTGAAGTTCGGCTCATGATTTCGTTTGATGTGACAAAATCTGACATCGATTATTTTATAGGGGCGATTCATGAACTACGAAACGTATCTCTGTCTTGACCAGTTACTCTCCGCGCAAAAGCCGCAAAGCGTCGCGCATAAACGCCCAGCGCACGACGAGTGGCTTTTCATTGCCGTTCACCACGCTTACGAAATTTGGTTTAAACAAATATTGATTGAATTGGATTCAGTTCTCATGAAACTCTCATCTGACAGGATAGAAGAGCGCGATATGGATGTCGTCGTCGCGCGCCTTGAGCGCGTGAATAAAATTTTTCACGTGATCGCCGGCCAATTCGATATCCTTGAGACAATGACTCCGATGGATTTTTTGGAGTTTCGCGATTTATTTACTTCAGCATCGGGTTTTCAAAGCTTTCAGTTCCGTCTTCTTGAGAATAAACTCGGTTTACGTCCGGACGACCGCCTTACGTATCGTGAAAAACCTTACACCGCCGATCTGTCCCCGGCTAAATCACGCGACGTGCAGGCCGCCGAAAACTCCGCAACCTTATTCAATTGTTTAGACCAGTGGCTCAGCCGGACCCCATTCCTCGACGCCAAGGAATTCGCGTTTTGGGATGAATACAAGCGCGCCGTTGATTTGATGTTCAAACAAGACGAGTCGTTCGTTTGCGCCAGTGAAAATCTCAATGAAACTGAAAAGTCGCAGCTCATAACTAATATTCAAACTCAGCGCCAAATGTTTTCAGATCTATTCAACGAACGCGCCTACGAAGAGCAACGCACCCGCGGCACTTGGCGCCTCAGTTATCGCGCCATTCACGCGGCGTTTTTGATCCAGCTCTATCGCGACCAACCGATCTTTCATTTGCCATTTAGATTGATCACCGAAGTTTTGAATCTCGACTCTCACCTTACGCAATGGCGCTATCGTCATGCTCTGATGGTTAAGCGGATTCTCGGCAATCGCATGGGTTCGGGCGGCTCCACGGGTGAAAAATACCTACGTGAGACCACTGAGAAGCATAAAATCTTCGAGGATTTCTATAAGCTCACAACTTTTTTTATTCCACGTTCGCGCCTACCGCAATTGCCCGAGACCTTTGCCCGCCAATTGGATTTTGCGTTTAAGCGCTGACCTCATCAACACCGCCCGCACCGGCGAGGCATCGACCCCCTGCAAGCGGAGCGGTAGGGCAATTAATGTGTAGAGGCCGGGTTCGACATCGGTAAGAACAATCCCTTCTAAGATTGCCATGTCATGTTTGGCGATAGCTTTGTGAGATTCGAGGTCTTTTGAATCCGATGGGTCAATCGAGGGAGTGTCGATGCCGACAAGGCGCACTCCCCGAGCGGCAAGATAATCAATTAATTCGGGTGAAAGCGAAGCAAAATCGTCGCGCCACTGCTCGGGATCGGGGAACGTGCCCGTGGCAAACAAAACGCGCGGTGCGGTTATTTTTTTACCGCGTAGATCGTCGGGGCGAATACGCAACTCATCATTGGACTTTGCGCGGCCACTCCGACCATCGAACGAAATCCGAATCACCTGACATGGCCCGATATAGAAATCGATTGGTCGCTCGTCTATGCTAGAGCCGTGGCGTGCGTAGTGGCTGGGGGCATCGACGTGGGCTCCGATATGAACCGTCATCGCGATATCGGATAGGGTTAAGTGGTCGCCACGATCCATATCCATAGCCACGTGACGGAAAAACGCCTTATCGCCGGGGAAGACCGCCGTCCGCGCTGAAATCACTGGTGAAATGTCGATGTACGTCTCAGCCAAAATAACCTCCGGCACTAGCCGGTGTTCTGCATCCGGCTTCGCGCCCCATGGCCGCCATTGCCCAACCTTAAAGAGTCTACTATGATGTCATCTCTATGTCACAAAAACTGCAAGTGGTGCGCGGCGCCCATGATTTGATCGGCTCCACAGTTAAACGGTATCGTTATGTCGTTGAAAAATCCCGCGAGCTTGCTGCAGCTTATGGCTTTGAAGAAATCAAAACGCCAATTTTCGAACCGACGGCGGTATTTTCGCGAACACTCGGCGACGCCTCCGATATCGTGACAAAAGAAATGTACACATTTGCCGACAAAGGTGGCGATTTTTTGAGTCTTCGCCCCGAGGGGACGGCCGGCGCCATGCGCGCGTTCATCGAACTTGGATTGCAACGTCAACTCCCCGTGAAATGGTTTTACGAAGGCCCGATGTTTCGCTACGAACGGCCGCAAAAAGGCCGCTACCGGCAATTCTACCAAATCGGCGCGGAACTGCTCGGACCTGAAGGCGGCGACGCCGATGTCGAGCTGATCTCGCTTGCGCAAAATCTTCTCGAAGCTTTGGGAGTTTCAGACAAAGCCCGCCTTGAAATCAATTCGATCGGCGATAAAGAATCGCGCGATGTCTATCGCACCCGACTTGTTGAATATTACAAACATCACGAGACTGGCCTCAGCGAAGATAGCCGTCGACGGCTGGCATTGAACCCGCTACGCATTCTCGACTCAAAAAATGAAAACGATATCAAGATCAATGAAAATGCGCCGAGCTTATTCGATTCACTCAATGAAAGTTCACGCACTCAATTTGAAAAAATTCAAAAAACGCTTAGCGACCTCGGCATCCCTTTTGCGATTAATCGCAATCTTGTGCGTGGGCTTGATTATTATTCGCACTTGGTTTTTGAGTTCCGCACAAACGCTCTTGGGGCGCAAGACGCGATTCTCTCGGGAGGCAGATACGACGGCCTTTGTGAGATGATGGGCGGGGCACATACTCCGGCCGTTGGTTGGGCGGCTGGCATTGAACGGCTAAGTCTCTTGATGCTCGAAGATCCGTTGCCATTGAAACCTGTCTCACTCATCCCCGCTGGAGAAGCAGCCGAACGTGAATGCACGCGTCTCGCCCATGAATTTCGCCGACGTGGTTTTGCAATTGATTTGAGTTACTCCGGCAACATGAGCAATCGCATGAAAAAAGCCGTGGCACGCGGGGCAAGAGCCGCCATCATTATTGGCGATCAAGAGCTGGCGAACAAGGTCGTGACTTTGAAAATGCTCGATACGGGAACACAATCACAAGTGTCGCAAAAAGATCTACCAGCCAAACTCGCGGAACTTTTCGGCAAGTGAATTTGCCGGCTCGCCCGATTCAAAACATGCCGCGACCGCTTCACTCGGAACATCGGCAAGCGTTTTGTAAGTCCACGCGGGAGCGTGATCCTTATCGATTAACACGGCACGAACGCCTTCGCTAAACTCGCGTTCTTTTGAAAAATGAATGGCTATCTCCCACTCGCGTGTCAACGTTTCGGTGATAGCGAGATCGCGGTGCTTTTGCCATGCTGCAAAGAATACAGCGCGTGAAAGTGGCGAGCCACTTTTGTAGCGCTCACGCGTTTCTTCAAGCCACGGCGAAATTTTTCGCGCCGCCAGAAATTTGTTATCAATTTCAAGAAGATTTTCATACGAAAAAATGTCTTCGATCACTCGCTGGTCGTCTTTGTTCATCGACGGTATCATTGGGTTCGAGACGTTTTGGTTGAGTGTCTCCGCACTTAAACAATGCCGCATGAGCACGTTTTTTAATGCATCTCTTGCAGATTCACTGGTGGCATCACCACAATTAGCGAGTGCCCGTAAACAATCGACGCGCAAATGGCGTATGCGTTCGCTGGGTAACCACCCATCCATAAGGCCGATGCGTACAGCATCCACGCCACTCAATCGCGCACCGGTAAGCCCCATAAATAAACCGTAGGGAGCTCGTACGCGGCGTGAATTGAAACCGCGTAAAAAGCGCGTCGCCCCGACATCAGGAAAAAAACCAATCGAAAGCTCGGGCATCGCCACCATTGTCCGCTCCGTGGCAATTCGATAAAATGCGCCAGCCGCAAGCCCCAATCCTCCGCCCATGGTGATGCCATCACAAACCGCAATCACCGGCTTTTTGAAACCGTGGATTAACCCGTCGACAAAATACTCACGCGTAAAAAAATCTTTGGCGATTTCAAGACCAGAATCTTTGCCCCTGAGAACCAACTGCTTAACGTCGCCACCGGCACAAAACGCCTTTGAGCCATTTACCCCTGACATTATAATTGCGCCGATGGCGTCATCATCGCGCCAGCGCAAAAGACGCGACTCCAGCAATTCGTAACAATATGTATCGAGCGCATTGAGCACAGCTGGACGATTCAGTTCAACCGTTCCGATTCCGATATCACCGAGAGATTCATGACCGAATATGACGGGTAGTTGTTCCATAATGAGACAGCGTATCAGAATTTATCAAGAGGCTGTTAACAAATTAACACTGACCAAAAGGTGGATAGATTTGTGGATATTTATGACGCTCCATTCGAATTTACACGCTCATGACCGCGTACGAAAATTGCATTTATAATTGGTGGAGGACGCCATGATTTTGACAAACTGCCCCACCTGCCAACAACCAATCGATACGGATCGCATTATACAAAACAAAGCGTATTGTTCGTGCGGGCAAGTCGTAAATTTTGCCAGTGCTCATGATGGCACGACTGATTTCATTTTGGTCAAACGGCTTTTTATTCTTGTAATGGCGGGGATTCTTGTTACTGCTCACATGATCACGTGGGGTTCTCATTCATTCAAAATCATCCCTCTCAAAATAAAATCTATGCTGGGAGTGGCGAGCATCAATGATTTACAATCGATCGCTACAATTTGCGATGAACAAAAACGATGGACATGTGAAATTCAGGCATTGTCGGATTTATTCCGCAAAAGTCCAAATGACCTTGCGTACTTGGCAAATCTTGCTCAGGTTCAATCCGAGCATGGTCAGGCCGAAGCCGCGAGAACGAATTACAGCAATTACTTCCGACTTGGGGGGCGAGACGAAACGGTTCGACTCCAGTATGCCAATTTACTCGCGTCTCTTGGCGATTCGGTCGATGCTAGAAAACAATATTCGTATCTTGTCACCCACCGACAAGAAAAACCACAGTTCGAAATTGCGAGGGAGTATGTGCACTTTCTAATGAAAAATCACGACTACCCGACCGCAAAAAATATTATTCGCAAATACCGCCGCTCAAGCCCAACCGCCGCGCTATTTTTGAATAGCGAATGGGTGCAAATCAACGATCAAATTCATACTGGACGAAGGCCCGCATCGGTGAATTGATCCGCTGGACTGCCCGATTGTTTTTCTCAGGTGTCCGCCGTATATTAAAAAATATAGTCGGACAGGTTCAGTGAAAGACATCGTTAGTTATTTTTTATACACCCTCACTAGTCTATTTACGATTGTAAACCCGCTGAGCGCCATGCCGTTTTACAATTCGCTGATTGAAGGCTCAGACGCCGCGCTAGGCCCGAGGGTTGCCCGCCGCGCAAGTATCGCCGCATTTTGCGCAATGCTTTTTTTCGGCGTGGCCGGTAAATTTCTATTTTCCTTTTTCAATGTTTCACTCGATGGCCTGCGGATTGTCGGTGGAATTTTATTTTTCTTGAGCGGCTATGACATGCTCCAAGGCCGCGAGTCGCGAACAAAAGTAATGTCCGTCGCCGAAAAATTAAATATCCAAGACGTCGAACTCAAGGCCATCACTCCGCTCGCCATTCCGCTTATCACAGGGCCAGGAACCATCACGTTTGTCATGGTTGCCATGGAAGAATCGGTGACATTTCTTCATCGAACTTTGCTTTTTGTTTCGACGGTCTTCGTTTCACTTGCCACATATTATATATTGGTCGGCTCGAAACGAATCATGCGGATCGTGGGCGAAAGCGGCCAAAAAGTATTCATCCGGCTCATGGGGCTTATTCTTATGATGATCGCCGTCGAATATTTTTTTACAGGGCTTAGACCCTACGTACATAAATTACTGGCACCGTAAGAAAATTGACAAAAAGTTTTATACTATTCTTCACTCACTCGCGAGATCACGCGCACTTTTGTGGCTGCTGGCCCTTTACGACCTTCGCCTAAAATGTATTCGACTTTGTCGCCAGGATTCAATTTGCCGCGAATTTCTTTGTAATGAACGAACAAATCACGGCCATTTTCTTGTTCAATAAATCCGTAACCTTTTTGCTCGTTGAACCACTTCACCGTACCCTGATGTTTTTTGCCGATCTCATCGCCCAATCAAAACCTCCGAGCCGAAACAAACGCCGGTATATCGCGCCCATTGATCAAATCAATTAAGACTTTCGCGGAATGAAAGGCAAGTCCCAACCCGTGACCTGTGTAGCCGCCCGCAAAATACACGGACGGTTGATCTGGAAGCGATCCCACAAGCGGTTGGCCATCCGCTGAGAACCCCATGACACCCGCCCATCGGTGAGTGACTTTTCGATTCTCTAATACTGGTATGTGTTTTTGCAAAAACTCATAAAGTGCCGCTTGAATAGTGTCGGTGATGTGATCGGAATACCCAACCTCCGTTGTTTTCTCAAGTTGACGAAAGCCACCGATGAGCACGCGGCCATCGTTAAGTTGTCGAAAATAATCGAGAACAAAATTGGCATAGCACGGCCCTTCCATAAACGGCGCCACGGGTTCGGTCACCATGATTTGGCCTCGCGTCGGATAAATTTTATCGCGAAAATAGGGGCTGAGCTCCGCCGAATATCCGTTCAGCGCAAGTACCGCGATTGTCGATTCGACGTCGAAGTTTTGAGTGTGCAGGAGCGTACCGCC
>DAIDJH010000096.1 GCA_027451425.1 Bdellovibrionales bacterium
GGCTCGTCGAACGACGAGCCACAATGAGCCCCCGCTTTACGGAATTTTCGTGGCCGAAGCGTTATTTCAGCGGTCTTTATGATTTTGAAGCGACAATCGAGACTGACGGCGGGGTGGCAATTGGCCGGGGGATAGCTACCGACCAGGAGCTGGCTCTCGAAAAGGCATCATGCGAGGCTATTGAGCGGTTGATCTGCCAGCGACTTGGAATTTCGTCCGAAGGGCTTGCGATTTCTGGAGAAAATGGTCCGGACGAGCACGCGAGGAATGAAGCCCTCGAGCGTTATTATTTTCGCCAGCATTTAAAGCACGCGCAACCATTTGAATTACTGAAGCCATCGCTCACTCAATCGTTGATTGATCAATTCGCATGCCAAAATGCTAATGCCCATACCCGACTTTACCGAATGGCTACGCCGACGGATTTCTCTGGCATTATTTGCACGATTGGTACCGAACAATCACCCCTGGGGTTCTTAGGTCTTGCACTTAATAGAAACCTGGAAAAATCCGCACTGCGTGCTCTGAGCGAGGCATTAGCGAATTACGCTCGATTTACTGATTCGCCCAACACCTACAGCGCCGAAGTTAATAACAATGACGACGCCTGGATTTGCAAACCTCTATTTTTAAAATCCGTACGTCACCTGTTCGCTGACGAATCGACTTCGATCGATACAATGCGAGAACCGGAGCTGGCAAGAGAGGCTATCGATATTTCGAATGTTGCAAATCTCCGCGATTGCCCTCTATCGCCGATTCGCTATCAGATAGTGCGGGAGCATTTATGACGAAATCTCTTGATCAGAATGTTCGCCGCTTCGAAGTCAAACAGCTGATCGTCGCCGCCCTCGCACTTATAATCGTCGTTGGGCTTTCGGTCGTAATTAACTCACTCCAATTAAATTCTATTGCCCGCGAGGCGACGAAGTTTATCACCCGCCTTATGCAGTTTGAAGATTTCCGCGAGATCGGCCTAACACTCGAAGATACTCGACTGAATGGTTTTACTAAAATAGTTTTCAGGTCGAGCGATCCAAGCCGCAACTTTACACTCCCCGCCTCAACACTCGGCGGGTCTAACTCCATATGGCGTGAAATTGTGATGCAAAGGATCAGTTTACCGGCGGATACCGAACTGAGCGCCGACCATCAAGACACGATCACTTTCGAATACAACCGTCTTCGCCTTGTTCCCTGTGCCGTCATTGTTTGGATGTTACTTGTTTTGGTGTCGTTCCCGCAAACGCGATATATGAAACAAAAGCTCATTGAACAATTCGAAAAAGAAATGAAGGCGGCCGAAGCTTTAGTCAAAGCAGAAATCGCGCGCGAGGTTCGTCATAACCTTCGCACGCCGCTTGCAGCACTCATGAGAATTCCGGCTCGCCTGCCAGATTCAATAAAGACCGACCGCGAACTCATTCAAAGTTCAATTTCACAAATTAATTCCATTGTTTCAGCGCTTGACGAAATTAGAGAGCTAGAAGTCCCCACAGGCGAATCGACGGAGCTTTACGACTCATTGACTCAAGCATTACGTGAAATTTCGGTTACGGTGCCAAAGCGGATTCAATTTTCTTACGAAATTGACGATTCGATTGTATCGGCTCTGGTCCCGCATGTTCCTCACGAATTTCGCGCGCTCCTCGCTAACGCCATTAACAATTCGATTGATGCAATCTCACAAAGCGGCCAAATTACCGTTTCGGCTCGCGACGTAGGCCCAGAGATTCAAATTAACATTAACGACAACGGTGCCGGCATCTCGTCTGAAATTTTACCAAGAATTTTCGACAATGGTTTTTCGAGCGGCAAACCCGGCGGGTCCGGAATTGGGCTCCATTACGCCAAAACGAGAATTGAAAAGTGGGGCGGGCAAATTATCGCAATGTCGTCTGTGGGCGAATTTACGACGATTTTAATCCGCTTGCCAATTGAAGACCGCGCAAATTGGTACATTCCGCGTCTCAAGTTTGGCAAGCAAGATCAGCTCATTATCCTGGACGATCAGTTGTCCGCGCACGGCTTATGGAAGATGCGTCTCGAAGAGGCGGGCGCGCTCGGATTGGCCCAATTTGCATCGTCAAATGTAGAAGTTGAACAATTGATTCACCACACTGCGCCGCCCTTGGGGAATACTCACTATCTGTTCGACTACGACATTAAATCACACGTTACGGGCCTCGATATTCTTAAACGGTTGCCTAATAACGGCCGACGCTATCTTGTCACCGGCCATTTTGATGACCTTGATATTCGCAACCGATGCAACAAGTCTAACGTGTATCTATTGCCCAAAAGTGAACTGGCGCGGATACCGATTGTGGTGGTTTAACTAGAACCGTGACCGTGTACGCCAATTGGCGGCAAAGCCAGCGAAGCATTTGATCCGCGCAAATCCACCTGCTAATATCATTAGCAAATTCAAAATAACGTAGAGTCTTAAAAAGGAGAACTGCAGAATGAAGACAGGAATTTATTTGACTGCCGCTCTGGCTGGCCTCGCGCTTTCGTTACCGGTAGCTGCCGGCGCGAAAGCCACAACGAAAGCAAAAGCCGATACTTGCCACTGCAAAGGAGCTAATTCTTGTTCAGGCAATGGCCATGCTTGCGCGGGCCAAGGTTTTGCCGATATTTCGGCGAACGATTGTAAGGCCAAGCATCTCACCTGTGTAAAATCCGAAAACCTTAAGAAGTCAAAACCGACGGTTAAAAAGCACAATTAATGACATCGCGATCGTTTGGGGTCGGCTTTCGCTCACCCCATTACTCGTACGTACTTGAAAATCGGCCTCACAGCGTCGACTGGTTTGAAGTTATCTCAGAAAACTTTATGGATACGGCCGGGCAACCGCTAAGAAATTTGCTCGAAGTTCGCAAGCACTACCCAGTAGCCTTGCACGGCGTGGGCTTGTCGGTTGCCAGTCCGGACGGTGGGGATCGAAATTACTTGACTAAACTGAAGGCATTGATCGGTAAGGTCGACCCGTTCATCGTGAGCGACCACTTTTGCTTCACCGGATTAAATGGCGTCAATTCTCACGATCTTTTGCCGTTTCCGTATAACGATAAGACCCTTGCAAAGGTGGTTGAAAATATAAGTGAGGCTCAGGAATTTCTCGGCCGCCAACTGTTATTTGAAAATCCGTCGGTGTATTTGACTTATCGCGACTCTACTATGACCGAAGTGCAATTTATGATAGAGGCATGTCGGCGCGCAGGAGCGGGAATGCTTCTTGATCTAAATAATGTCAACGTCAACGCGACAAATTTCGGTTTTAAGGCGAAGGATTACATAAGTTCGATTCCAAATGATCTAATTGGTCAAATTCATATCGCCGGGGCTTCAACCGAAGATAAATTCGTCTTCGATACCCATGACCACCCGGTCTCGCCGCCGGTATGGAGTCTGCTCAAGCAGATTTCACAGCTCTGTCCCGATGTTCCCGTTCTTTTAGAATGGGATGATCGTATCCCGCCGTTTAATGAATTGGCCGATGAGCTCAGCAAGGCTCGCAAGATTTTAGCCGATGCGTTCGCGGCGGAGCCGGTTGCTCATGCCAAATCCTGATTGCTTATATGCAACAGAGCTTATGCGGGCCGTTCGTGGCGAGGCGCACGAGTTTGAAACGTTTATCGATCGTCCCGCTGGACGATTAAGTCGCCGGGATGCGATTCAAGTATACCAACGGGCCTATGCCGGGCGCCTTACGCAAGCACTCAGCGATGTATATAAAACCGCGAAGCGAATTCTTGGTGAGAAACTTTTCGCGCGACTGGCATTTGAGTTTATCGCGTCACAACCTTCGCTTTCGTATAGTCTTGATCATTATCACCCGGATTTTTCACATTTTCTTTTGAGTTATTTTAAAAGAACCAAAGATTACGCTCCGCAAGTCAGTGCGCTCATGTACGATCTCAGTCGTCTAGAATGGACTTCGCACGTTGTTTTTAGAGGCGCTTCGCCCGAAAAACCTGGGGCGGTGTTGCCAATACGCGACGATGTAATTGTGCACTTTAACCAGTCGTTGAGATTTATCGAGACACAATTTGACGTCACGAGCCTTCGAACACAAGTGACCAAAGCCGAAGAATATGAGTTAAAGGCATTGGTTGATCAGACGCTGCGAAAGCCGCAAGAACGATGGGTATTTGTATTTTTGCGCGATCAACAAGTTTACTTACAAGATGTCGAACCGCTCGAGGGGCAACTTATTATCCTCCTTCAGGAGCTGCATTCATTAAATGCGGCAATTGATCGATTAACCAAGGTCAGCGGCATAATTTCGCCACAGTTAGTCAGCGGCGCTTTTGCGGCCCTCGGCGAGATGAAGGTGGTGGATTAGAAACCGCAGCCGTGTAAATGTGCTTAACTGGGCATCCTTTCCAAAGTGGACAGTAGCTCGAAACGGGTCATAATATTTAATGATGAAAGCTGTACCGACCACCCTCTTCGGAATTTTTGTACCATCGAATGAACCACTTTTCTTGTGGATTGTCGGATTTCACATTGCCTTGGGGGTCCTATGCGTTGTGGCTGGTGCTGTTGCTATGCTTGGCAAAAAGGTACGCGGCACACATTCACTGTTTGGGTCCATTTACTTCTGGACCTTAAATGTTCTTTTTTGTTCGGCGACCATTTTGGCATTTATGAGGTGGCAAGAAAATAAATATCTCTTTTTTATCGGTTTATTTTCTGTCTTTTCGGCTTTGGTTGGGCGAAACGCCATTCGGGGAAAATGGACGAATCATTTAAAATTTCACATTCCCGGTTTTGGAATTTCTTATGTTCTAATGCTCATCGCCTTTTACGTTGATAATGGAAAACACCTTCCGATTTGGATGGATATCAATCCCATCTTCTATTGGGCTCTACCAACAATTGTCGGAGTTCCGATTATCGTTTGGGCAATGAGCAAACATAAAGCCCTGTGACTTAGTCGTTCCAACGCCAGCAACTCTCGGCGGCATCGTTTTTGCCCATTGATTTGCAGGTAAGGATTCATTATCCTGTTTTATCCATGTCTATTATAAAATTGGGTTTACTTGCCAGCTTGGTCGCCTGTGGTGTTTTTAGCGCCAGCGCTTTCGCGGGCCCGCCTTTTCAAACCGATGACCCAGACCCGGTTCAATATAAACATTTTGAGGCCTATCTGTTCGAACTATCTGACGGAACAGCAACGGGTGGAACGAATCTTGAAGTTCCGAGCTTTGAAATGAACTGGGGCGCGGCGCCTGATCTTCAACTTCATTTGGTTCTCCCACTGACGTTCGCATTCGCGCCTAACAACGGTCCAACCAATTATGGTTTGGGCGATATTGAAATTGGCGCGAAATATCGTTTAATCAAAGAAGGTGCGCACGTACCGGAGATTGGGATTTTTCCATTTGTCGAATTGCCGACGGGTGACGTGTCGCGCGGTTTGGGAATTGGCAAAACATGGTATCGGTTTCCGGTGTGGCTACAAAAAAGTTGGGGGCCATGGACCACCTACGGTGGAGGCGGTGAAGTTATCGCCGAGGCGCCTGGATTCAAAAACTACACATTTGCTGGTTGGTTGTTGCAAAAGCAAATTACTGATAAATTTATTCTAGGTGGTGAACTTTATGGCCACGGCTCGGAAGGTGCATTGGCGACGAGCACAGAAGGTTCCGTGATGTTTGATTCCGGTGCATTTTATTGTATTACGCCTGAATTCCAACTTTTATTTTCAGGCGGCCAAGCCGTTGCCGGTCAGCCCGAAACGTATAGTTACTTTGCCTTCTACTGGACTTGGGGACAAAACAAAAACTCAAGCAGCATTGTGAAGTTTGAGCCGCCGGATGCTGGGAGTAACATATAAATGGCAATTTCTAAGTATGATTTAGTTACGCTACTTCACGGCTTAGCCTTCGGTGGATTTTTTCTAATGGCCGTGTACGCCCTCGGTTATCAAATGTTTTCGGACGAAAAATTAAATGTAAATAAAAATTATCTTTTTTTAATCATCGGCATCGGTTGGATCATACTGTTGCTCGGCACGTATGTTATTTATCCGTGGTACAAGGCAAACCCTGAGAAACTGCTTTTGGCCAATCCAAATCAGGCAAAATGGCAAACGTTTGGTATGGAGTGGAAGGAGCATGTTGCTTGGATCTCCGTGATTTTAATTTCAGCCACTTGCCATATTCTTGCGCACTTTAAAAAGCAAGCGTTTGAAGATTCTCGCATTCGGTTGGCACTTCGTACGTTTCTGGTCGTGGCATTTTTGAGTGCCAGTGTCGCGGGTATTTTTGGCGCATTAATCGCAAAATTCGCACCGATACACGGTGGTGCGCTCGTACATTTAGAAGGATGGATCCCATGAATGATAATGCTCCAAATGGTCCGATATGCGCCGCCATTCTTGCCGCCGATTGCGGTATTTTTGTGCTTGGAGCTTTGACGATTGCGGCCGAAGCGTCAAAACGATTGGCCGAAGCTTTGACTTTATATTCGCCATCGGGACCTCTTTCTGGAGTTACGTCACTCACGATTGCTCTTTGGCTCGTAGTTTGGTTCGTTTTAACTCGACTATGGAAGTATAGATCGTTGTCGGTGAAATGGATCAATTTAATTTCGTTCGTACTGATTGGATTGGGTTTACTGTTCACATTTCCGCCGGTTTTTGCAGGGAAGTAAGAAAATCGACTTACAATTACCGTCATGTCGGGCTTGCAATCGACGCCAGGTAGGCGGCGATTGCCTACCTGGTACTCAAAGGGAAGATTACTTCTTTGCAGTCAGGGCCATGAACAACTGGGGGCCGAGCGGAGTGCCCCAACCCGTCGACAAATCGTAGCCGGTTACGGCCGGGTAGAACAGATTCGTCGATTTATCTGAGATATCGTGAAACAACGTCGCACTGGGACTCTTACCAAGTTGGTAAATAAC
>DAIDJH010000097.1 GCA_027451425.1 Bdellovibrionales bacterium
GACATAAACATATTATGTTTTTAACCGATAACCCGTTTGAAATATACGCGCGATGATCGCCGTACAAATTGCTAAAAACAGTGCGACCATAAGCAGGCTCGTGCGCACGCTGATGTCGGAATGTTCGTAGAAGCTCCACCGAAAGCCGCTGATCAAATACACGACGGGATTCGCCATCGAAATTTTTTGCCAAAGCGGCGGGAGCATTTTGATCGAATAAAAGGCGCCGCCTAAAAACGCGAGCGGCGTTATAATGAGAAGCGGAATCAATTGTAGCTTTTCAAATCCATCTGCCCAAATGCCGATGATGAACCCTAGTAAACTGAACGTGAGAGAAGTCAGCAGTAAAAATCCCGCCATCCAAAACGGATGACGAATGTGCAGCGGCACAAAAAAACTCGAAGTGAGAATAATAATGGCACCGATCATCAATGCCTTTGTCGTCGCCGCGCCCACATAGCCTACTACTATCTCCACGTACGAAATCGGCGCTGACAAAACTTCATAAATCGTGCCGACAAATTTCGGGAAGTAAATGCCAAACGACGCGTTCGCGACGCTTTGCTGAAGAACGGTCAACATCGTTAGACCGGGCACAATAAATGCGCCATAGCTGACCCCCTCAACCGCATTCATGTGCGAACCGATCGCGGAGCCAAAAACGATGAAATACAATGTAGTGGAAATCACCGGCGAAGCAATGCTTTGCCCGATCGTACGAAAAGTTCGCGACATTTCGTATTTGTAGATGGCACGGATGGCTCGAATATTCATTTAGACCTCACCCATTAACCAATTGAACAAAAATTTCTTCAAGACTCGTTTGCTTCGTGTAAATGTCTTTATAGGTCACCCCGTGCTCTTTGAGTAAATCAAGAAGATCCGTGATGCCGCTTTCAGTTCGATTCGAATCATAGGACAACGTCAATACGTAGCCGCCAGATCGAAGTTTCAAATCGTACTTCGCCAGCGCGTTGGGAATTTCTTTAAGCGGGGTTTTGAGCTCAAGACTCAGCTCTTTTTTACCGAGCTTTTTCATGAGCCGCTCTTTTTCTTCAATCAAAATCAACTCACCTCGATTAATAACACCGATGCGATCGGCCAACTCTTCGGCTTCTTCAATATAATGGGTGGTGAGTATAATCGTGACGCCCGATTCGCGCAGCTCGCGCACCTGCTGCCACATATTTTTTCTCAGTTCGACATCCACGCCGGCCGTGGGTTCATCCAAAAATAAAATTTTCGGCTCATGCGAGAGAGCCTTGGCAATCATGAGTCGTCTTTTCATCCCTCCTGATAACGTCATGATTTTGTTTTTACGTTTTTCCCACAATGTGAGTCTCTTTAAGACGTCTTCGATGTAGGCCGGATTTTTCGGTTTATTAAAAAGTCCACGACTGAAGCTCACCGTATTCCACACCGATTCAAACGAATCCGTCGCTATTTCTTGCGGAACAAGCCCGATGAGCGAGCGCGCATGCCGGTAGTTTTTTGTTATGTCGCTACCATCGACGATAACCGACCCAGAAGTCGCATTTACAATACCGCAAACAATATTAATGAGCGTGGTTTTACCCGCGCCGTTCGGACCGAGAAGCGCAAAAATCTCGCCCTTATTGATTTTCAAATCGATATTCTTTAACGCCTGAAAACCACCGGCATAAATTTTGTTGAGGCGATTGATCTCAATGACTGAAGCCATATTTTCAAATCATAGTCGAAAATCTCGCATTTGTTGACATCGATTGCTGCGAAGTGAAAAGATATACTTTATGGGTAAACTGTCGACAATCGCACGAATCTTGTTAGGGCTGATCTTTGTTGTATTCGGTTTCAATGGTTTTTTCCATTTTCTGCCGATGCCTTCGATGTCCGGTCGAGCACTCGACTTTTTCTCAGGACTTTCGGCGACAGGCTACTTTTTTCCGTTTCTATTTGGGGTACAAGTGGTGGGCGGGGCACTTCTTCTCACCGGCGCTTTTGTGTCTCTCGGCGTGGTGATATTAGCTCCTGTGGTGGCTAATATCGTATTGTTTCATATTTTTATCGATCACACCGGTCTGCCAATGGCTCTTGTCGTCGGCCTTCTCGAGCTTTACCTCGCTTTTTTTGCAAAACCCTACAGCGATAAAATCCGACAATTGTTTTAGAGCGTACCCTATTAAATTTTATCCCAATGATCCGGCACGCACGTGCTATGAACGGCGTTTTGTTTCACCCATTTGTGAAACGCTTTGTTTAAATGTTTGATGCCGCAGTATCTATGTATATATGGCGTCATTTTGCGCGTGACGCTCAGGCGAAGCAACTCCTCAAGATCGCAGTTATGCGCCAGCATTTCCGCAAATGCCTCTGAAGCTTTGTAGCGGTAGTCGATTTGCGCGGCCGTGCCGTGCATCGGATGCGACAATTTACGCACGTCACTTGGGAAGGGTTGATTCGCCAGCCACTTGTAATCGATGCAGTCCGTTCGTGAAAAATAGTTGGCAAGCCCTTCTCCAAGCCATTTGGGGACGGCTCCCCGATACTTTTGGAACACGATCACGTGCACAAGTTCGTGACCGAAAACCTGATCGAAATTTTTTTTATTTACTTGCGGGCCTAGTCGCACCACCACAGTGTGCCCGCTCGTCTCCGTCACGGCAATGGCGAGCGGGCCTAAATCTTGGGCTTTCGCGTAGTCTTCGGGATTGGAGTACATGTAGGCATTGATTCGATGGATCGACCACTCCAAATGCAGCTCGATATGGTCAATAACTTGATCCATTTGCGTTGCCGTTAGCCAATTTGGCGCGTTGTGCATCAAAACCGCATTGGTCAGAATATTTTTGCCGTACGCTTTTTGAACGGCCCAACAGTTCAACACTAGAAATATTGCCGGTAAAATCATCGCCTTTTTCATAAAATCCCCACAAATTCAGCGCCACACGTGGCACCAAAATTGAAACTCTAGCGCAACAAGATGACCTTACGCCATTGTAAAATCATTTTAGTCACTGTCGTGGCGCTGTTATACGGCATGATCGCGTTTAACAATATTATAAATTATGCCGTCAACTTTGCTTTCGTTGCACACGTTCTTTCAATGGATACGTTATCCACGACCGCAAATTTGCCGCCAGCCACATTTCATCGTGCCATTCACTCCCCGACCGTACATCATGCCGTCTATAATTTGATTATCGGCGCCGAAACATCCCTCGCCATTTTATGTTTTATTGGAGCGATTCAACTTTTTCGCAAGCGCGACAGCAATGATTTTCACGACGCCAAATGTTGGGCCCTTGCCGGGCTCACCCTTGGTTTTTTGTTTTTTGTCACAAGTTTTATCACGATTGGCGGAGAGTGGTTTTACTTGTGGCTTGCTCCACCGCCATGGTCGGGAGCTCTCAACGCAGCGGCAAGACTTGTATTGATTGACTCCGTCGCGCTTGTCTTTCTCATTTTGCCTGAGTAACGTCGAATATACGCAAAATTAAAGGAGTCACCTATGTTTCGGTATTTTATTGCGACAATTTCAATGCTCGTTTTTATGTGCACCCTCGTTTTCACTTGCAACACGGCTGTGGCGTTAACGCTCAAGAGCAAAGCCATTCGCGACGGTAAAACCATCAACAATGCCCAGGTCTACAATGGTTTTGGCTGCAAAGGTAAAAACGTTTCGCCTGACCTTGAGTGGTCGCATGCCCCAAAAAATACGAAAACATTTGCCGTGACTGTGTACGATCCCGATGCACCAACGGGAGCTGGCTGGTGGCATTGGACCGTATTTAATATTCCAGCGCACGTCACACACCTCAACTTGGGCGCTGGTTCTGGGCAGTCCGCGCTACCGCCTGGGGCAATTCAAGGCAAAACCGATTTTGGTATGTCAAGTTATGGTGGCCCTTGCCCACCAGCTGGCAATAAACCTCACCGATATCAATTTCGCGTGTATGCGCTGAAAGCGAAAATCCCGCTCAATAGTTCGGCGAGCGGATCAATGGTGGGCTTTTACATCCGTCAGTTGAAACTTGCCGAGGCTCAACTGCAAGCACGCTACGGCCGCTAGCCAATGGCTGATGATGTCTAGCGGAATTGCGGGACCGCAACTGTCGTTACAGCGGAACTTCTCCACGTAATTGCAACACCCACGATGTGCCGTCGTAAGCGAACAACCGTGGCACAATAGTTGCACAGTTGAGTTGTAGAAGTGGAGGTAATTATGGCACGAAGAGTTTCATTTCGGTCACGTCGCCGAGCACCTACGCGAAAAATGAGAAAAGCTCGAACTGCTAAAAAAAGTGGCACGAGCCGCCGCGGGTTTGCCGCCATGTCGCTTGCTGAAAGACGCGCCATTGCGAGCATGGGCGGGCGTGCGAGCCACGGTGGCCGCGGTCGAGATTACGTTCCGCGACACGAGGTTCGCCGTACAAGAAGCAGTTGGCGCCCCAGTGAAAAAGAAAACGACTGGCAGTAATACTGCACAGTGCAAAAACAGTGCTTTGATCCAGTTTTAGTTATTGATTATGGTTAGCAGTATTCATAAACTCTCTAGTGGGTAAGCTTTTGGGTCTAGGGCGCGGGGCAACGGCAGTGTTGCTGTCCTTGTGCTCGGAGGGGGAAATTATGAACAGACTGCTTGTTATTGCGGCAATTTTATTTGCCGGCATGGTTGCCGACGGCGCATACGGTGCGCAGATATTGTCGGTACAAGATTTGAATAAAAAACTGGTCGCGGCGCATGCCACGTGGCGCGCAAAAGACAACTGGTTAAACCATTTGTCTCATGCTGATCTGGTTCGCATGATGGGCGCGCGCGGTGTGCATCCTTCAGATGTGACATTTTCATCGCAAAATTTTACGCCGGCTACTCCTCAAGTACTCGACTGGCGCAACATGAATGGCATGGATTACGTTAGCCCCATTCTCGACCAGGGTCACTGTGGTAGTTGCGTTGCATTTGCTACTATTGCCACTCTTGAGACGCAGTTGAACGTATCTTCGGGCATTCCAAATCTCAACAAAGAACTCTCTCCTCAAGCATTGTTTGAATGCGGCGGCGGTTCTTGTGATTGGGGCTGGCAACCTGACTTGGCAGCACAATACTTACAACAAACGGGCGTCCCCGATGAGGCCTGCGATCCTTATACTATAGGAGCGACGGGACAAGACGTCTCCTGTTCAACCGCTTGCGCAGATGCAGCGGCTCGCTCGGTAAAAATCTCAGCTTATACAGATCCCGATGGCATGGATGCTGCGAAAGCTGCATTAAAAAATGGTCCGTTGGTAACGACATTGGTCGTTTACGCCGATTTCATGCTGTACTCGAGTGGCGTTTATCAACACGTCACTGGTCCTGAGCTCGGCGGGCATGCTGTTTCGATCGTTGGCTACGACGATAATAAACAGGCATGGATCATCCGCAATAGCTGGGGCCGAGGTTGGGGTATGAACGGGTTTGCCTATGTTAGTTACAACGACATTTCAGGCATCGGCCAAAGCAACACGCAATTTCAAATTAGCAATGCATCCGATTACATTTCGTCGCCGGTTCGTGACCGCGCCTATGTCTCAGGCGTAACAAATTTTTCGGCCACAGAATATACAGAAGGACGAAATGGCGCAAAACAAAGCGGCCCGCCATTATCGCTTGCAATTGAAGGCGCAAATCAGACGCAAAAGTCGTCAACGGTTTGTCAGAATGCTTCGTGCGCGATGAGCGTCGACACTTCGACTCTCCCCGACGGTAAATACACTCTTGTCGCGACGAACGGCGATGCAAGCCTTTACCGGTATTTTTACGTCGCCAATCACCCGGGGACATACGACATCACATTGACACCCGAGCAAGTGAACCCAGCTCAAACGGTCAGTGGCGATGTCACTTTTGACATCAACATCAACAGCACGAGCCCCGTTCCCCTCAAGAGAATTGCCTTCGTTAAGCAACTGCCCGATGGCACGACTAAAATGATGTGGGATCGCGACGTCGGCCCCACGATGAATATCACCTGGGGAACGGCTGAAACCCCGAACGGTCCCGTTACAATTTGGATCCGAGGCGAATCATATGTTGCCGGCCACTCGGTGATGTTTGATAGCAATAAAATCACGTTCAACGTTAAGAACTAATCAAAGCTGAATGACCATAAAAGAAACTTAACCCGCTTTCGAACACGAGAGCGGGTAGCCTGCGTAGCGGAACCGCTATGTATATACCTACGACCAACGGAGAGGCTGTTTTGTTTTGTGTGGTCACCATGGCCTGTTGGGGGTCGTGGGCGAACATAGCGCGGCTTATCAGCGACAATTGGCGCTTTGAACTGTTCTATTGGGACTATGTCGCTGGCGTATTATTTGCCACGATTCTTCTCGGATTCACTTGGGGAACCCATGCGGGTACGGGTCGCTTTTTCACCGCTGATCTCGCACAAACAACTCTACCAAATTTTTTAACGGCGTTTTCCGCCGGAGTTTTGCTCAATATCGGCAACATTTTACTTTTTACTTCAATCGAGATAACTGGAGCCCCGAGAGCCTTACCACTTGCTATGGGGGTTGCCCTTATCGGCGGAGTCACCTTAAATTACTTCAGTGCTCCGATCGGTCACCCCGTTTTGCTGTTTTTTGGCATCACACTCATCGGTTTCGCCGTTTGGCTCAACGCCCAAGTTTATGCTCGATCGCATCAGTTGATATTTCACGCTCGGTTTGATGGTCTCGTCGCAGCTATAACAAGCGGAATTTTGCTTGGCGTATTTTACCTCCTGATCGCCACCGCAACGTCACGAAATTTCATGCAACCCACAGTCGGCAAGATGGGGCCATATGCTTCAGTGTTTACCTTTGCGCTGGGAGCATTTTTGAGTTCGTTTCTGTTTATACCAAGTATTATGGGACATCCCCTC
>DAIDJH010000098.1 GCA_027451425.1 Bdellovibrionales bacterium
AATCGACTCTTCAGTAGAGTGGCTTCCATTCATCTGAGTTTCGATGGCTCGATCGATGAGTTCGTCTAAATTAATTCCGAGTGTATTCAAGAGCACGCTCAGGTCTCCGGCGCGAATTTCGGTATGCTCTTTAAAGAATCGATTCACTGAAATGCGAGACATTGAACATCGTTTTGCAATCTGATCTTGAGTAAGCCCTTTCAGCTTAGCCAGAACAGCAAGTTTTCTGCCAATCCCCTTATCCTGTGAGCCACTCATGATTTATCCCCCCCCTAATTTTGCGTGAGCCCGATCGCCCACGCAAAACTTACAGTAGCAAAAGCTATACCATGTGATTTGGGGCCAAATTGGTACCGATTCGTTTAGGCGATTACTGGCGAAACTCTTTGTCCAATGTGCCAACACGAATTTTGTTGGCAAAGAGTGAAAATGCTAAGTAGCCGCCAAGAGTTGGAACCTGTGAAAGCCAAGGAGGCAGGTATTTCGGTGGCAAAATCACACCAGATTCATAAAGAGGCGCAAGTTTTTCGGCGTCATCGAACGTCATGCGACCGGAAAATAACACGCGCGTGAGCCCGAGCTTGTTTTTTTTCATCGCCCAACGGAAGAACGAATGGGCGCGCAAAAGGCCATCGAGGTATACGGAATCTTTAGTGAAGACATAACGGCCGTTGGGGTCACCTCCGCGAAAAATTCGTTGAGCCGAACTAAAACTTTCGCTTTGGCTTTGACCATTTTTAAGAAAGAACTCGAAGACTTCGATAAAATTTGCGCCCTCAAGGGCCATATTTACGGCGAGGACCCGAAGGGCGATTCGCTTAAGTCGGCCAAGGTCAATTGCGCCGGTGATAAGTTCCGCAAACGTCGCTAGCCCTTCTTGCGTGGCGGTTGTGCGCGGCGAACCCGCGCCAAGACAGGTTAAGTGCTTTTGGTACTTGCCGTTGAGCGCGGTTAGAGTGTGCACGAAAATTTCATGTTCAAGGAGCTGCTTGAAGTCGTATCGTGAAAAGCAAGTGCCGGAGCGCAAGCGCACACGGTTGACTCCCGCCGCAGCTTTCGGGACGAGATTTTCGTCAATCTGAACGCTTATTTTATCGGCGGTGAAGACGGCGGAGAGTTCTCCTTCAATCTGACTTTTGATGGTTTCTGCGAGCACGCAAATGTCCTGCTCATCGACGTTGTGGTAGTCATTGAATTCATCCGCAATTTCGATAAAAAACTTTGCCGCATCAATATTGGTAAATTTACTGCCGGTCACAAAATCGCCGGGGCGTCCGTACATATCGATTGAATATTGCAACATCTCAGGGCAGCCCAAATTTTCAGCGAATTTGTGACCAAACCAATAACTGCGTGCTGTTTGGTTGAGATATAGTGCCATTGGGTGAGAGGAGTCTGTCGCCAATAGAATTTCATCGAGCGCCTTGAGTTGCTCTGCGTGCTGGCGCTTGGGATATTCAACATGCGGAATTATTTTCTCGCCCCTGGCGTAAGCAGAAAGAAACTCCTCTTGTTTACCTTTTGGCCATTCGATCATGGTCAAGACTTTAAACTGAATTGCGATGGCAAAAAGGCGCTTGTCGATTTCAAGCAGGCGCTTAAGCTCGGGATCCGTTTGGCTGGGGTCAAAATCCATACTTCGATTTTTCCATGAAAAAGGTTAAGTGCGCAATCCTACGATGAGATAGGTCTGCTCGCGGCACGATTCATCTGCCGCTGCGAAGGCATAAGATGAAAGCGAAAGAGCAATTTGTAGGCAAATCGTGAAAACACAATCGAAATAATTGCCATCACTGCAAGACTTGCGTTGCCGATAATCATACGAAACGCGAGGTCCTTCTCGATGGAGTGATGCATATTGTATTGATAATACACTCCAGCCTTGCCGATGAGATAAAAAGACCAAAGAATCATGTTGAGACGAACGATAAAAATACGATCCGGGTGTTGAAACAATTCGGCGCGGCCCATTTCGGCGATCGCCTCCAGCAACATGCTGGGGTTATACGCCATGTAAATGAACATGCCGGCGCTCAAGATATTCGTTACAACGGGCTCGAGTCGAACAAAGAACCCTTTTGCGAATATCAAATCAAGTGTCGAAAATACAAGCGTCATTACCACTGTGAATATAAAAAGTTTGGTAATGGGCTTTTTTTGAAGTCGGAAGCGCGCGATCTCTAAGGCGGTGAACGCAAGCGTCGTGAGAATCGCGGGGCGCAAACCGAAAAAATGATTAACAATATAAAATACGAGCGCGGGTGCAATGTTACCCAAAAGAGCAAACATCGATCCGCGCACGTGAATTTAGGCTTTCGCCGTGGCGCCCTTAACCGAAGCTTTCGCTTTTGCGGTTTCGCGGCTGATGCGCATTCCATAGAATGATCGTGCGACAAACACAAGGCCGATGATCAAAAACACGGCGCCCAAATAAGTTGCAACACTACCGGCGGAATGAGCGATCTCAACTGCCAACAGCCCGAACAAAGTTGTGAATTTGATGATCGGGTTGAGCGCAACGGAAGACGTATCTTTGAAGGGGTCACCAACGGTATCGCCAACGACAGTTGCCGCATGAAGCGGCGAGCCTTTTTCGCGCAGATCGACTTCGACGACTTTTTTGGCGTTGTCCCAGGCTCCACCAGCATTAGCCATGAACATAGCTTGATAAAGTCCGAATGCTGCTATGGAGATCAAATAGCTCGCAAAGAAGGTGGCATCAAAACAGGCAAACGCCAGCGTGAATGAAAAGATGACGACAAAAATGTTGATCATCCCGTTCTGCGCGTAGCGAGTGCAAATACGCACGACTTCTTTTGACGATTCAACCGACGCTTTTTCCGCCGAGTCGAGACGAATATGTTGCTTGATGTACTCAACGGCACGATAAGCGCCGGTTGTCACAGCTTGAATTGAAGCGCCCGTGAACCAATAGATCACGGCACCGCCCGTGATAAGGCCAAGCAAAACTCGTGGATCAAGAAGATCAAGCTTTAGGTGCATAAGAAGAATGATTGAAAAAATCATTGTGGTGGCACCAATGACCGCAGTGCCAATGAGCACGGGTTTAGCCGTGGCCTTGAATGTGTTACCGGCCGAATCGTTCTCTTCAAGGTAAGCTTTGCCTTGATGAAAATCGGGTTTGTATCCGTATTGCTTTTCAATTTCCGCCGGGGCGGATTTATCCATTTCAATCTGCGACAATTCAAAAACAGACTGCGCGTTATCTGTCACCGGGCCATAGCTGTCGACAGCAATTGTGACGGGGCCCATACCTAAAAAGCCAAACGCCACGAGACCGAAGGAGAATACTGCCGGGTAAACCATGAAATTGCCAAGACCCAGCTGACTGGTGAAAAACGCGATGAACATTAGGCCAACAAGGGTCATGCCTTTCCAGAACGCTGAAAAGTTACCAGCCACTAAACCGGATAGAATTGTTAACGATGCCCCGCCCTCACGAGACGCCGCGACGATTTCGGCAACGTGAATAGATTTTGCTGATGTAAATACTTTCGTTAACTCAGGGATCAGGGCGGCGGCAATTGTACCGCAGCTGATGATCGTCGAAAGTTTCCACCACATATCGCCAAGACTCGATAAAAGAAGATAGCTCACGGAGTAAGTGACGATAATTGAAATGATCGATGTTACCCAGACAAGAGTTGTGAGCGGTATTTCAAAATCGAAGTGTTTTTTATCGCCAAATGCCGCACGCGCAAACACATTGTTGATCCAATATGAAACAACGGATGTAATCACCATGAGCGCGCGCATTGCGAAAATCCAAACGATGAGTTGCGCTTGAAGTTCAGCGGCATTGCCTTGCGGAACAAGATCGCCGTTCGCGGCGCGGGTCATACCTACAGCTAAGACGATAAAACTGATGAGCGCGACGCCCGTTACGCCATATGTTTCAAATCCATCGGCTGTTGGGCCGACTGAATCGCCAGCGTTGTCACCTGTGCAGTCGGCGATCACGCCTGGGTTTCGCGCATCGTCTTCTTTAATGTTGAAGACGATTTTCATTAAATCAGAGCCGATGTCGGCGATTTTCGTGAAAATTCCACCGCAAATTCGAAGCGCTGATGCCCCCAAAGACTCGCCGATGGCAAAACCGATAAAGCAGGCGCCGGCGCTTTCACCCGGCACGAATTTTAAAATGAAGATCATGAGCGCGAGTTCGACGCAAACAAGAAGAACGCCGATCGACATACCCGCCTGGAGCGGAATTGCCATGACATTAAACGGCTTGCCCGAAAGTGACGCAAAGGCCGTGCGACTGTTGGCGTAGTTATTGATGCGAATGCCGAACCAGGCAACGCCGAAAGAGCCAAGAATTCCAAGAACCGACCAGCCCAAAATTACGAGTACTTTTGAAATCGCAAGCCCCTGTAAGAAACCAAAGTAATAGACGATGCATGAGCCGATAATGACTTCTAAAGCGATTAGAAACTTGCCTTGTGTAATCATATAGGTTTTGCAAGTCTCATAAATAAGCTCTGAAATATCGAGAAGGCTTTTGTGCGCCGGGAGATTGCGCACGCGGCTGTATTCGATAAGTCCGAAGACCATTCCCGCAAATGCAACAATCAAGCACAAAGTCAAAATGGTTTGACCCGAAAGCGGGTGATTGAGAACGTTGAAGTTCACATTGAGGCTTGGAACTTTGAGGTCCGCTTCGCCAGCTAGTGCTGTGACTGCGAAAAAGGACGAGAAAAGCGCAAGCGTGTACCACGCGGTAATGCTTCGAATTAGACGCATAAGGGAAAATCCTTTTGTATTGGGTTGCCGTTAATCTTTTAACTCATTTGGCAATTCATTTGCTCTGAGTCAACAACACGTCGCACAAACCACGCGTGTAGGTAGTCGCCTTCGGGGAAGGCCGGCAGCACCGGATGGTCAACGCTTGGCCCATGCACCTCCAAAATTTGAATTTTGTTTGGTGTGGCGGCAGCCTCAAGAACCTTGTGATAGTCGTCGGGTCGCATGTGATGAGAGCATACGCATGAGACCAAAACCCCTTGAGGAGTAAGGCATTCAAGCGCCAAGTGGTTGAGTTCTGTGTAACCTTTGCGTGCGGCCGGTAAGCTTTCGCGCGACTTTACAAAGCTCGGGGGATCAAGAATTATGAGATCCGCCTTTTGACCGCTGGCCAGTTGCCCACGTAACCAATCGAATGCATCGGCCTTGACAATATTACAGTGGTTTTTTGGCAACGCGTTTATTTGTATATTTTTTTGAAGAATTTCTAGCGCATTTTGCGATTGATCCACGGCCGTAACGGCTAAGCCCCTATCAAGCAAAGGGATAGTAAATCCGCCTTGGTAACAGCAGATGTCCCAGGCGGTTTTGAGCCCGAGCGTCTTTGCCAGCTCTGCCGCCCGCGTGTGATTATCGCGCTGATCGAGGTACGCGCCAGTTTTTTGCGTTGGTGGGTGGAGTTGGAAATGCCAATTGTAGCTATTCCACCTTAAGAGCTCGAGAGGCCTACTGGGGGCTTCGGTGATTTCGCCAAATGTTGGCGCGATAATTTCAAGGCCCTCTTTTTTTCGTGCCGGTGAATTGCGGAGCTCAAGAACTTGGGGCTTAGAGCCAAAGCGGGCTGTAAACGCTATTTCTAAAAGTTCGCGAAGCGCAAACCAAAAAGCCTCGATGGGCGCCGTTGTAATCTGACAAATTAATGTGTTTTTAAACACATCGACGGTTAACCCGGGCAACCAATCAGCCTCAGAAAAAAGCCAGCGAAGGACGATGTCATCGTTGGGCTTTAAGACCGTGCGGATTTTTTTCTCAAGCGTTTCGCTGAAATGTTGTACGAGCCATTCTCCAAAATAAGATCGAAACTGATCGGCGCTTGTTATGATTTCGAGTCGGGGGTTTTTCATCCATTGCGGTTGCGGCGGGCCTAAACGGCGCAGACGCAAAAAGCTCTTCGGAGAGCAGAGCCACCAATTTTCGCCGAAAAAAACCGCCGATGGCCGATGCGGCAAATTTTTTTTGTGAAGAATGTCGTCGGCGCAAAGCCAAGGGTGGCCGCTTTGCCACTTTTGAAATGCTTTGGGAGTGATAAGGCCTTTTTTCACGCGACAGGTTTACTAAAATATGCGCGCTTTAGTAAGTCATCTTTCGGGCGATTGACAAGCTTCAATGCCCGCCGCACGCTAAGGGCCACGCGTGTACGACCGCGTGCAAGAGCGAGAACGACGTGCCCCTCGGAGTCACGCGCACCTACGTCAAGTCGGTGGACGTCGGGGTCTTTCCGCACGTGCGCCGCGCGTTCCAGGTCACGCGGTGTAACCAGTGCGAGGACGCGCCGTGCGTGGCGGCGTGTCCGACCGGCGCGATGTACCAACGTCCCGACGGGATCGTTGACTTCGACAAGCGGATCTGCATCGGTTGCAAGGCGTGCGTGGCGGCGTGCCCGTACGACGCGATCTTCATCAACCCCGAGGACCACTCGGCCGAAAAGTGCAACTTCTGCGCCCACCGACTCGACCTCGGACTCGAGCCGGCGTGCGTCAGCGTCTGTCCGACCGGCGCCATACTCGTGGGCGACCTCAACGACGAACGCTCGGAGGTAGCCAGGATCGTCCATCGCGAGGCCGTGACGATTCGACGGCCCGAAAAGGAAACGCACGTCAACGTGTTCTACAAGGGCGCGCACCACGCGACCCTGGACCCCCTCGCCGCCCGACGACCCGACGGAGGACTCTTCGCCTGGGCGACCCAGGGCGACGCGAGCAATCCCCAGCTTGTGACGTCGGGACACCCCGGACGGC
>DAIDJH010000099.1 GCA_027451425.1 Bdellovibrionales bacterium
GCGATCGAGCACGCATCAAAACCTGCCGAGAGCGAGCCCGCATTCGTCGGATCGCCCAATGCTTTCGCGATCACTCCAATTTTATAAAGCGTTAAGGTCATCATGTAAAAGTTGGCATCGCTACTCATGCTCGAAGCTGGGCCAATACCGCGCATGATGGCTTCAGCGGTATCGCAATCGCTGATTGCACTCGTCGCGGTCGAACCGAGTGTTCTTATCATGAACAAGCTCCAGGGAGTCGTATAAGGCGGTGTTCCGGTCGCGTACGTTTTGATATTTGTCTCCATAAAGTTCATTGAAAATCCGCAGCGGCCGGCATAGGCCGACGAACAAACCGTCGCGTATTGTTCGCTACTGAGAGAAGAAGATGAAATATTCGAACAGTCATTGATCGCCGAGGTATAATTGCCACTGTTCATGTCAATGAGCGCCGCATATAGGTACGTTTCGTCGTTGGTTGTTGAAAACGACTCTAAATAGTTTTTAGTGCATCCCGTTGAATAAAAACACAGGAGCGCGGCTAACATCAGCGGCTTAATATCTAAACGCGTATTCAAACACGTACCTCCTGTCTTGTGTGGGAGTGTACGTACCCCCCGAACCGACGAGCGGAACGCTGGCAATTTCTTCGCCGTACGATGCGAGCTGAAGTTGATTTTGACCGATGTCGAGCTCAAGACCCGCCGTCCAATAGCCTTGGTTGTAACCGCCGCGGACAAAAAGCACGTCGTTGAAATTGAACTCCACTCCCCCATGAAGACGGCGCACAATATTCGGATCTTGATATATATAGGTCGGCTCCACATTCTGCGTGATGTCCGACAATTGCGCCGTCAGCACCATCCGCACGCCATTACTGATGATGGGTGAAATGGCCGCGCCCACATCAATCGTGTCTGGTGTCGACATTGGCCGGTATGTCGTTGAGTATTGCGAACCGTGGTTGATGCCGTATTCTGTATCGCCCACGTCGTGCCAAACCGCCGCAAACGTCGGCAAAAACGCGTAAGGTAAAGTGACAATCGTGCCAACATCACTTCCGATACCAAAGCCTTCACTGAATAAAGTCGAACCGTTGATCATGCTTGTGGCTGAAAGCCCCGTGCTCGTTGTGGGGATATCCGTTCGACTCGATTCCGTCCGGTCTATGGCGCGAATGTTGGCGCCAATTTTCCAAATCCCCGAGAACATGCTGAGATTAAACGCCGCCGTAACGGCCTGATCGTTCCAATAGTGATAGTGGTATGTGTTCGCGCTATCGATGTATGCGTCGGTATCGTAGGAATCTAAAACTCCGATCCCGAAATTTGTCATAACGAGGGACGGAGAAATCTGTTCGCGTTGATGCATATGCTTGCCCGGATATTTGTTCGCGTCGTTGAGTGTGGCTTGCGGGTTGAGCGGATCCATTAGGCTCGTGCCCTCCATAGTCGGGGTGTCTTGACCCACATCCACCTGAGGATCTGCTACATTGACGAAATAATTCCGTACGCGACCAAGTGCCGCCGGGTTTAAATAAATCGCCGTTTCATCGTCAACAGAGGCAACAACGGCGTTGCCCATCCCAAGCCCACGCACACCATCGTAAAAATCGTAACGCTCACCTGGCTGTACATAATTCGAAGCCCACGCGCTTGCGCACGCCATGATGATAAAAATAAAAATTAGAATATGTTTTTCAATAGATAGTCCCATTCAGAGACAGTATCGTCATATCTTCGATTCAATTTGAGACGGACCATCGTCCAGTTCGCGTTATGGTAATCCGTCGAGTTTACAAACATCTGCCGCCGGGTGAAAATAGCCGAATGGGTCGTATTGAGCGTTTTATTTTATTCGGGGCTGTTCTCTGCTTTGTTGGATTCTTCATCGCCGGGTGCGAATCCACTGAAGACAACAATATTGCTAAGGCGCAAAAGTGTCTCGACGGGTTAGGGTCAAACCCCACTCCCTCAGACGCGCAGAACTGTTTGCAGCCAATTTCAGGCGATTACTCGGCCAACGCTGAAGTCATTCGCTGTGCCGCTGACTTCATGATTGGCGGGATCACCGACCAAACTCTGATCAACGCCTACAACGCCATTAAAAATTTATCCGGTTCCGCCGTTGCGCAAACGCTCGTCTCTTATCTCACGCAACCGTCTGGCGGACCTTATACGAGTACGAATCTGGCGCAGACCACCTACCAAGACTGCCAAGCCTCAGGCGTATCAAGCCTCATGTATCTTGCCGGCTTAAGTTATACCGGAACTCAATTGGCGGTTGTCGAGGGGAGCGCAAACCCAAGTACCATAGCCAACGCATGCCAGTCCAGCCCAAGCAGCTGCAACCCACAAACGCTCGGCTCCATCGCACAAACCGTCTACGGCAGTTACTGCACAGGTTCAAATCAAACAAATTCTGTTTGTACGACGTTAAGTAGCGCCATTAGCTCCGGCAACGGCAACCCCTCCGCCATCGGGCAGAGCTTAATCAATTTACTGTAAAATTTTTGGCGGAGGCTCACTCCCCCTCGGTCTTTTTCAAGATGTAGCCGGATTCCCGACTGTTTGCCGGATACTGAGTCTTTTTCTCGATCACTAGGCCTTTGACATTTGCCAGCATCGACTCCATCACTCCGCTATCAGGGACTGGAGACAGTAAAATAATCCCGCCCGGCTTTAGCACTCGCTTAAACTCCTGAAGCACTCGCATAGACACCGGGTCAGCCGGAGCCGAAGCATTTCTCAATTCGTAAGTTAAAACAGAATGCGTGGAGATGATCCGATCAAATGTGTTATCGGGCCACTTTAAATGCGCGATATCCTGCCGAAAGAAGACATCCGGCTGCGTTTTCTGAAACGGCGTCAAATAGATATCCGCGCCGACGACATCGTAACCAAGCACGCGCATTTCATTTACAAAACTCCCGTCACCCGCGCCAGCATCTAAAATTTTACCTTTAAAGTAGAGGAGAAATTCATTTATTTTCATGTCGTACGTACCCGCGACGAATTTAATATCGCGATCCGTTCTAAAATAATAAGTCCTTTTATCCGAACTGCGCTGAACCTCTACACTGCTGACGAAACCATTTTTAACGGTGACCGTAATGGCGTCGGGATGATTGATCAGGTCAACACATTCGTACTTTGGTACATCGGCGGCCTTCGACTGCGGCGCCAAAAAAAGTTGTACGGCTGTAAAAAAAATAGACGTTATAAACCATCGAACCATAGATGAGCGCCCAAAATAGAGCATGCAATCAATTAATACAAAGTAAATGCCAGTTGATCAGGTTTAAAAACCCCACGACAGTCCACAGGTGGCAAGAAATAAATAGTCCCTCAGCCCTGCGGCCGCAACTAGCTCGAATTGGACCGAGCGCGGTGGAGTTATGATGTCTTCAAAACCGATCGCAACGCGCGCGAGGTAGTTATCCCAATCTGAAAAACTCGCGAGTTGTTCGTCGGCGATAAGATCATGCATTACGCCATAGCTGAAATAAGGTCGAAATGCATCGTTCGAGTGATTCACCCGCCGCCGCGCAAACCAAAATTGCTCGCGACCAGCCGTCGAATATTCTCCGCCACCTTCCCAAGCATGACTCAAGTAAGTGATGCCAAAAACCGCTCCGTCCGCGCTTGCGGTGGAGTTCGATAATTCTTCAACACCTGTAATGCCACCGACAAACACCGTGAGTTCGCGCTGAAATGGATAGTAGTACGTGCGCCGATGAAAGGCCGTCGACCATTTCAATCTATCAGCTTCTTGCGGCGTAAGCGCCGGCACAGGTACTACCAAAATATTTTGGCTCTGCAACGATGGCGCCGATTGTGTCTTTTTCACCGCAGGCGCGGCCGCATCGTCTGGAATGGCCTGGTGGGGCGCGCTTGTTTGCGGCTCGGCGCGCGCCTTGCGTGAAAGCGCGCAACCAATCACCAAGACTGTGGTACAAATCGCGACCAACGTCGATACCGTCTTGAACAAAACCCCTGCTCGCATATCGTCAAATATACCCGAACGCCCGTAGAATAATATAAGATTTTGCAATGAAACAATTATTGCTCGCCTTAGCGTTGACCGCGGTGGCAACATTCGCGTACGCGGGCGCACCCGATTATGCCATTCACGAAAATTACCAAAGCTTACGCGCACGCGGGATGGGCGACGCCTTCGACACCATCGCTGACGACGATTTCGCCATGTTTTACAACCCAGCGGCGCTTGGCAGACGACACGAGACGAACGTGCACCTCTTTTTGCAAGCGTCGGCCGACTCGAATATTCTCCCGTTTTACAACGACATGAAAAGCGCCGGGAGCAACCCGCAATCCGTCGACAATGTTCTCAACAAATACTACGGCGACGACATGTACATTCGACCGACACTCGGCGGGATTATCACGCGAAAGCATTGGAGTCTCGCCGTACTCCCTGTGGATTTTTCAAATAATTTTGATTTACATCATTCGGTGGCCGCGAGCGTTTACATCACCTCGACCCTCGATTCCACGATCGCCTACGCTTATGGCAATGAAATCCACACGAAGTTCTTAAAAAACCCTTTATACTGGGGCTTCAATGTTAGCTTCGTTCACCGCGCCTACTACAGCGACGTGATTCAGTCGGCGCAATTGGCCACCAACAACAATCTTTTCGACTTGAGTCGCATGAACGAAGGGGCGACTGTCGATGGAGATCTCGGCCTCTTATACAACGTGCAAACCGCGCGCGACGCGAAATTCAAACCGTCATTTTCTTTGGTTGTTCGCGACATCGCCGATGAAGGCTTTTTCATCCCACTCCGGTTTTTCAACAAGAATGCCACCGCTCCACCGCCTTACCAGCGCGTAGCCGATGCCGGCACTGCGGTACAGCTTAAGCATTTCTGGGTTTTCACTCCCGCGGTTGAACTCGACGAGCGCGACATGGGCGATTCGGAGTGGACTCCGCTCAAAGGCCTTCACTTGGGCGCCGATTTTTCTTGGCAGATGTATCATTGGTGGAAAGGCTTTTGGAACGTCGGTATCGATCAAGGGTATTGGACGGCGGGTTTTGGCGCGAGCATGTCGGTGTTCGAACTTGAGCTGGCAAGCTGGGGCGAAGAAATCGGCACAACGAGCGCGCCACAAGAAAGTCGCCGCTACGGGCTTGAGCTCAGCTTGAATTTTTAGTATTTGACCAAGTCGGCGTCGTTAAAACAAACCCGGCCGAGTCGTTACAGCTACCCCTCTAATTTCGCAAGCAATTCCTTCACCTGCCGTCGAAGGTCCGCAATCGAGCTTTCGTTGCAAATGACGTAAGTCGCGCGCCCGCGCTTTTCATCAACGGGGAGCTGCGCCCCAATCCGGCGCGCAATTTCATCGTCAGAGATCTTCACTTTCTCGCGCAATCTTTTTTCTTGTAGCTCACGCGCAGAATAAACTAAAATAGTTGCATCAAATTCATGCTCCATGTTTTTTTCAAAAAGAAGTGGCACGTCGTAAAATGCAAGATCGCAGCCTTGGCGCTCGAGTGCACGGCGCTCTTCCGCTCGCTTGGCTTGTATAAGCGGGTGCAAAATCGATTCGAGCCGCTCACGTTTGCCGGCGTCGGAAAAAATAATCCGGCCAAGTTTGCGCCGGTCGAGCTCGCCGGTTGAGGTGAGCATACCCTCGCCAAAAGTCTTGATAATTTCAGAAAGACCGGGCGAACCTGGACGCACGACTTCACGCGCCAGAACGTCAGCGTCCACAACCGGCCGACCAAGGTCGCGAAGAATTGCCGCAACCGTGCTTTTGCCTGTCGCAATGCCGCCGGTGAGCCCGATCCATTTCATTATTATTCCCAACTTTCCGATACCTATAACGGAGATTCAGTGTCGCAAAGTTACGAATATTTTGGCAAATATATTCTCCTCGAAAAGCTTGCCACCGGCGGGATGGCCGAGGTGTGGCTGGCGCGCGCACCGGGCGCAGGTGGTATCGGCAAGTTTGTCGCCATCAAAAAAATTCTGCCCCAATACTCCGACAATCCTGAGTTTTTGCAGATGTTTAAGGATGAGGCCACCATCGCGATGAATCTCTCGCACGGCAACATCGTGTCGATTTATGAACTCGGCCAAGAGAAGAATCAACTTTTTCTCGTTATGGACTTCGCTGAAGGGAGAAACCTTCGCCAAATTCTCAACAAGATGAAGGGCAGTTCCCATAAATTTTCAATCGACCAAATTGTTTACATAATTAAAGAGGTCGCCGCAGGCCTCGACCATGCTCATCGCAGTCTCAACAGCGCGACCGGTAAGCCACTCAACATCATCCATCGCGACATGAGCCCGCAGAACATCATGATCAGTTTTGAGGGCGAAGTGAAAATTATCGATTTCGGTATCGCAAAAGCTGAAAGCCAGATTGAAAACACGCGCACCGGCACTCTCAAAGGTAAGTTTGGATACATGAGCCCCGAGCAAGCCGAGGGCCAACTGACCGATCTTCGCACCGATATTTTTTCTCTCGGCATTGTCCTTTGGGAGTTGCTCGCCGGCGACCGCCTGTTCATTGCCAACAACGAAATCAACACACTCCGCAAAATCAAGGAGTGTAACATCCCGTCGCTGGCGAAACTCAATCCGAACGTTCCGCCAGAACTCGAGCGAATCGTGATGAAAGCCCTCACCCGCGATCGCAATCTGCGCTATCAGACAGCGGCGGCTATGCATCGCGATCTCAATCGCTTTCTCAACCGACAGTATCCCGATTTT
>DAIDJH010000100.1 GCA_027451425.1 Bdellovibrionales bacterium
GTTGTTTAAACAGCTGCCAGCTGGCGCAACACTTGCAATTAAGTTTTACAAGCACCTGGCCGAAAAGCTAGGCATACCTAAGTCGGCCACTTTGTCACTACGGGGGACTGAACAACATGCGAAGGTTCCGTTTGCACCTAACGATTGCCATAATTGGCGTGGTTACACTCGCATTGTTCCAAAACTGCTCCTCAGGCTTTCGCGCTATTGCTTCTGGCAGCAGTACAGCCGCAAGTTTATCGTCACATATTGGCAGCAGTGGCGACGTACCACCGCAAGTGAGTTTTACACTTTCTCAGACCAGCGTAGCGCCCGATTCAACAGTGACAATTAATATTATGGCTGCAGCGCAAGCGAGCAATGCCACAATTTCAAGAGTGGATGTTTACGTTGATGGCACGATTGTGAAGACACTCACATCGGCTCCGTTCAGCTATATGTTGACGGAACAAAACCCGGCAAACTACACCATTCAAGTCGCCGCCACAGACAGTTTAGGTGGATACACGCCTGCTCCCGCGCAAACTTTGACGGTACAGGCACCGGCGGGAACCGGAGCGGCATGTATTTCAGCGAGTTACCAAGCACCGGCATGGTTGTCCGGTCAGACAACATCTTACTCTTACAATGTTGGTTTGCCTCCAGATACCATGAAAATGACAGAAGCACTTTCATACAGTACATCGACAACATTCCCTATAAACGGCCTCAGCATCAAAATCACAAATGGCAATAAAGCCCTCACTATTAATCAAACTCTGACCAAAAACGGTCAATATGAATTGAATATTCAACCGAACCGAAACGTGGAGTGTGCGTCTGGTACAGTTACTTTTACCGTTCAACTTCAAGACGAATGCTTACAGGCGATTCCGGGATTCAATTACCCCGCAGCATCGACCAAAACGTTCACTTTGAATTACTCCAACACATGCCCTGCCGAATCCCAACTTGTAGAAGCGACGCCAACGGCCCAAGAAGAAATGGGGTCGCAAGTTGCAACCGACGGTTCTGTCGTGGTTATGACCGCACCTCAGTACAGTGCGAATGGTCCGCAGAACACCGGAGCGGCTTATATATTCGCCGCTTCAGCACCGAACGGCTCCACCAACCAAAACATTGCTCTTTTGACTCCGTCAAATGTAGCCGGTCAAAAGATTTATTCGGCCGCAGTTAAAAACGGAGTCATTGCGCTCGGAACGGATCCGCTCCCTGGCGTAAATGGCGCGGTTTATATTTACAAAGGTTCCGGTGCAAATTGGAATCTTGTCGCGACCATTCCGCAGCCTTCGGTCTCTGGCCAGTCGAGTTTAGATCCACTTGAGTTCGGTCAATCCGTCGCGATTTTAAGTGACGGTTCAATTGCCGTCGGCGCGCCGGGCGAAGATGTCAACGGCCTGTATCAAGCTGGCGCAGTTTATGTCTACAGTGCTAGTAGCTACGCCCAAATTGCGCGATTAACGGCGGCTACCCCCGTGCAATTCGAAAATTTCGGCACGAGCCTTTCAGTGAATGGTTCGAATCTCGCGATTGGTGCGCCATATGCGGGCTATCAGGAAAGCGCAAGCATCAACGCCATCGGATCGGCCTATGTGTTTTCCGGTTCAAGCGGAAGTTCATTGTCACAAATAGGCCGTGCGGTTCTTCAAGGCGGTAAGCACAATGCATCGGATGTCTATCAATTCGGTCAGTCCGTCAGCATAAATGGATCATATTTACTCATCGGCGCGCCACTCGCGGGCGGTGGTGGAATGGCGTATCTGTACAACAAAAATGGAACTTATGTCGGTTCTTTTGCAGAATCTTCTATCGGCACCCCATCCGGCGATAATTTTGGCCAAAGCGTGCAAATCGATTCGAGTAACAATATTTGGGTGGCAGCGCCAAGCAACAATTCTGAAACTGGCGCCATTTTCAAATTTTCATTGGGAGCGACAAACCCCAACTATACGTTGGTGTCACAAAATATAATGAATCAACCTGCGTATAACACACCAGCCGCAAAATTTGGCATGAGCTTCGTCATATACGGATCAGACATGGTTGTGGGGAGCCCGGGATTTACGGGCCTCGATAACGGTATGCCCACATATGTAAATTCAGGCCTTGGTTTCATCATTGCGACACCGTAAGGACCTGAGGGGGATAGGACGTTATGTTACTTGAGTCAAAAACAAAGCTGCTGACTGAAGCACTTGTCAGTCTCTGCACCCTGCTCGCGTTTCAATTTATTCCGACAAGGGCTAGTGCCTTGGATCAATATGGCAATGGCGACACGTCAGGAGTCGTTGCGCTTTATACATTTAAAGAAGGCAGTGGCAATGTCGTTCACGACCATATTTCCACAGGTGGCGCCTTGAATTTATCGATCACAGGTACGATTGGTTCGTACAGTTGGTCGTCAATGGGCCTTGATATTGAAAGTCCGCTGCAAGTTTATGTTCAATCGTCGGGACCTGCGACCAAAGTTATTAACGCCTGCAACGCTTCTAATGCGATGACTATTGAGGCATGGATTGTACCACAATCGCCGAACCAGGCATTTTTGCAAAATGACGGTCCAGTTCGCATTGCCGCTCTTACTAACGGAGTCTTAAATAACGGCGGCATTTATCTCGGCGAAGGTTACAACGCCGGCGCCTTTTTTGATCTCGGGATTCACACGATATGGCAACAAAATAACGGCGGAATGTACAGTGAAAGCGGCGAGCAATTTACAACTAATCCGAGCGACAGCACGATAGTAAGAGGCAATGCCGCAGAACACATAATCGTTACTCGGGATAGCAGCGGCGACGTTGAAATGTACGTCAGCAATTCAAGCGGAGTTCCTATACTTGAAATTCCGTTTGGCGTGACACAACCGCCAGTCGATAAAAACGCCAGCCTCGGTCTCTCCGCCAGCGATTATCTCACCGTTGGTAATGACATCAACCCAGGCTCTATGACGTATCCGACCGTTCCCATCGAAGCGGCCGGTTCACAACCCATTAGCAACAAGCAGTTTCTTGGTGAACTGCAAATGGTGGCGATTTATTGCAACTCTCTCAATCAGAGCCAAGTTCTTGGCGCTCTTGCACCGACCAATTGGTTAGCGACGTCTAGCTACACCGTTAATCCAACCGCGCCGATCACATCCTCACAGGTAATGGCGAGTGTGATATACGAACGTATCGCGGGAGTGAAACTGCCAATCGATCATCCAACAATCCTGCAAATGGCGAATATTCTCGCCGCGAACCCCAATGACATCAATACGCGCATGCAAGCCGCGGCCGTCGCCGCGAGTGCACCGTCATTCTACAACATCACGGTTCGCGACTTCGCGAAAAGAATGTCGAATATTTCTGGTTTAACGCAAATTCCGTTGAATGACTTTTCTGCGAACATTATAGGCGCCACACGTGATGGCATAGACGCCCGGCAAATGTTGACGGGTGATTACTATTACGTCGGAGACCCAACGAAAACCGCAGTGCCCAGTGATCCCGTTGAGTCAATCGCCCTCTCAAACGATCACTACGCCGCACTCGATGCGGAAGGTTACGATCTTTCAAGCGTGCTTATCAAAAAAACCGGTCAACTTTTATACAACGGCTCCGGCACTTTAGTCCCCGCTGCGCAACTCGGAGACGCTGGTGGACTCCTCACCACTCGACAATTTGCCGCGCAAGCATTTTCAGCGGGCACAAACCGCCGTGCAATTCGTTTCGCCTTCAATGCCTTTTTGTGCGAAGACATCACCGTGTGGGCGGATGCGACAGCTCCCGATGCCTACGTTGGACGCGATGTTGACCGTTTTCCGACTGGCGATCACAACGTGTATTTGACAACCTGTAAGGCTTGTCATGCACAGATGGATGCGATGCGCCCGGCGTTTGCACATTTCACATTTGATCCCGACAAAACCGATGCTGGATATTTAAAAGACGCCTTGATTGTCGGTCAAGAAACGGCGTTTAGCTCGGCTGATGGTTTTACTAATCCACCGCCGACGGGCACAGCACTCGTCGACCAAGCCGACGATGAAACGAATCCCGCATTTATGGTGCAATCGCCCATGGGTGTGGCGGGCAAGTACAACAAAAACGTCACCGTCTTCCCCGCTGGTTATGCGGTACCAAATGACAGTTGGGTGAATTATACCAACCGCCCCGGCACGACTAACCGAGCTTACTTTGGATGGGCCCAAACAAATGTGCAGTCTGACACTAGTATTGCCGGCCAAGGTGTCGGAGCCTTTGCTTCAATGATTGCCAGCGCGCAAGCTTATCCTGGGTGCTTGGCTCAACGCGTGTTTCAATCGGTTTGTCAGCGCGCACCCAATCCGAACAGCCCTGCCGATCAAGAACTTCTCACGCAAGTGGTGCAAGCATTTACCACAACCGACAATTATAAGCTGCAAACTTTGTTTGAGCGCATCGCCGTACAACCGGATTGTTTAGGGGAATAACGATTAGAAGGGGGAACTTATGAAATGGTCGCGCAAAAATATCAGGATCGCGCTTTCGCTCATCGCGGTTTCAGCCGTTGCCGCATTTGTTGGGAATGCGTGTTCCGGATTTAGCGGCGTTGGACTGAGTGGCAGCGGATCAAATTCAAACGCTTCAACAGGTACGCCAGTGATGGCCTGCCAAGAACCAACTTTTCAAACCGTGCCCGGGACGATCACTTTGTCGATCGAATATGGTTCAACAATTTTGGCTAATATGCAGTCTTGCCTTGGTCTTTCAAACACTGACCTAAGCCAACAAACCATAAGCGACAATACGGCTCGACTCCCGAGTTTTTCACAAGCTGGATATGTTGGTGACACCAACTCCGCCATGATGATGGGTATTGCCCAGGTTGCGCTTGACGCCTGCAATGACCTTGCCACGAAAGAAGCGGCATTGCCGGCAACAAGCCGCAATTATTTTCCGCAAGTGGATTTTACGCAAGCGACAGTAACCACGTCCGCGATTGACGATTCGGCTAATCGAATCGCACGTGAGTGTTGGCAAAGGCAACCGACAAGCGCGGAATTGCAAGTGATCGAAAACGGAACGCAGGCCATGGGTTCTGTCGGCGCACAGTTTCAAGTGGATAACATATGTGCATCGATATTAGCGAGTCTCGCCGGTGTATCAAACCCGGCCGGCGTGATGTAGTGAAATAAATTAAAAAATTTTGGGGGATTTATGATGTTTTTTAAAAAACTGAAAGATATGTCGCCAGAAGAGATTCAGAAGAAAAAAAATCTCGACGCCTGGCAACGTTTGCACGGTAAGGCAATCACCCGCCGGCATTTTCTTGCTGCGGGAGCAATCAGCGGCGCGGCCTATATGGTTTTGCCATCCATTTTTTCGCTTGTGAATCCAGCAACTGCCGAAGCCGCATCTTGCGGTAGCTCAGGCTTACCGGCCTTCATCACTGTTAATCTTGACGGCGGTGCCTGCCTGGCGGGGAATGCTATAGGGCTCGATACTAGCGGGAATATGCTTCACGATTACGGCTCGGTCGGTATGGGTACGACCCCTACGCCGGTGCAAATGTTCGGAAATGCCGGCCCATCGTTTTGTTCAACAAGTGGTTTTATGACGGGCCTTCAAACCGTCATGAAAGCAACAACTATTGCGAATACGACAATGTTCACCGTTGCCGTATCAAGCAACGACGATTCGGCCACAAATCAATTGGACCCTACACCGCTTGTCGTTGCGGCCAATTCGTCAAAAGATATTTTGCCGCCTCTTGGCACTAACCGTAATCAACCGGCGATTTTACCTCTGACCCCAAGTTTGAATGTCCAATCTCTTAGCGACATTCAAAATGCGCTCTCCGTACAAGGGGCGGTAAAAACATTATCCGCCAGTCAAAAAGCGGCGATTTTTCAAAATATCCAAAATCTCACGGCACTTCAGGCGCAAAATCTTGCCAACGTGTCGGGCGCATCGCTCCTCTCGGCATTGAGCACTACCGCCACCAGCACAAACACCGGACTTGTCGGCGGATCAGGCGCCAATATTGACCCCACGCAAAACACTCAACTCAAAACAGTTTGGAACAACTTTCAGGGGCAAGATCTGCGCGATGCCGCAGTTGTATACAATACGCTCATGGGTAACTCGATTTCGGGTTACGTCGAAATGGGAGGATATGATTATCATGGCACGGGCGCTGCTAACGTTCTCGCGCAAGACACGGCCGCCGGCACAAAAGTGGGCCGTATCCTCGAAACAGCGGCAACTGTGAGCAAACCTATTTTTGTTGTTGTCACGACTGACGGCTCAACCGCTTCACCGCCGTCATCGAGCCCGACTGCGCCGAGCGGCGATAAAGGCACCCACGGAATGTTGTATGTGTTCGCCTACGACCCATCGACTAAACCCGCTGCGACAAAATCGCAATTGGGAGCTTATATCTTCGGTGGAACAGACATGGGCGTTGATACCTCAACGACAATCGGCGGCAGCCCAAATCTCGCTATCGGAGCAATTGTTGCGAACTACATGAACTGGTCAGGTATCGGCGCAAATGCTCCGAACGTTCTCAATAACGCACTCAATAGCCAGCAGTTGCCACCGCTTATGATTTTACAACCTCGATCCGCGTAAATGAAAAGTTGGACGAAATTGAAGAAGGGACGTTGATCGTTATGGGTGATGGGGAAAATACTAAACCAATAATGCGCGCGGTCCCCGTGCGCTGGCGGGTCATTCTCACATTGGTTT
>DAIDJH010000101.1 GCA_027451425.1 Bdellovibrionales bacterium
CTTTTCGGTTCAGGTTGGGCTTGGCTGGTCAAGACATCGCAAGACAGACTTGAGATTATGCCGATGAGTAATGCTGAAACACCCGTGGCAAGCGAACTTATGCCGATACTAACCTGCGATGTTTGGGAACACGCTTATTACGTCGACTATCGCAATGACCGCGGGCACTACATCAAGAATTTTTGGAAAATTGTGAATTGGGATTTTATTGAAATGAATTATCAAACTCATTTTGTAATGGAGGCCCACCATGCGCCGCGAGCTGAATACTATCACTAATTGATTCGGGGCTTCATGGGTGAAGGATTTTTATGACGAATGACAGGCGGGCGGTTTTCGCGGTTTATCGTAAACAAAAACGGGCTGAACAGGCCAAAACGTCACTTTTGCAAGCGGGGTTCAACGACTCGCAAATATGCGTTCTATCATCGCCCTCTCGCAGCGAAATGTATTTTCACGAATTGGTGAGAACGTCCTGGCGGCTTGGCGCCAAAATTGGAGCGACCGTTGGCGGCTCGGCATTTCTAGTGATCGGTGTGGCACTCAGCTTGAACATAATCGCGCTGCCTGGTCATCACACCTATCACATGTCTCCTATTGCAGCGCGATTTATTTTAACATTCGCCGGAGTTTCATTCGGCACATTACTCGGCAGTCTTATTGGCGCCCTCATTGGCGCTGGCACACCCGAACCGGCCGGGCAACGCTACGCCAGTTATGCACAAGCCGGCGGCAGCGTACTTTCCATCGAAGTCAATGGCAACGAAGATTTTCGCCGGGCCGCTATACTCTTGGAACAAGCCGGGGGATCTGACATCACAGAAATGAATGAAAAAAAAGGGTGGAGGATAATTCACGAACAACTCTACGAGCAATCAAGGCCCGCGATAGTGACTAAACAAGATCGCGGCACTTAAAATCAAACTTGCAATCACAAGTCCCCAAAAAATTGTGCGGGCGGAATTTCTTACGGTTAGTCGAAACTTTTCGAATTCCCGGATCTCAATCGGGAGTGCGAAATCTGGGCTTGAAACGCGGCGAATGAGTTGCTTTGTCTGCCTCGGAAAAACCGCGAACAGAGATTGAAAGTCGCGCCCCAATGCGGAAAAATCCCGCATAATTTTTCTCGGCTCGGTTCGCGACTGTACCAGCTCAGATGCAAACTCAAGTGAGTACGCCAAAAAGTTAAAATCGCCGACAATGGCCCGCCCCATCCCTTCGATCGCCACAATGGATTTGAAAAACATAATGAGTTCTGACGGCAACATGAGATCATAGCGCGCGGCAATTTCAGTCGACTCTAAAAGCAGTCGCCCCACGTTCACATGTTTCATCGTCAACCCATAATAGGGAGCAATCAGATCACGTAAATCGCGTGCGAATAAATCGACGTCAACGTGGTCGGTATATGGAGCAAGGTCGACGTATTCAAAGGCAAGACGGTCATAATCTTCGGCCGCGAGCGCGACAAGCATATTGGCGATAGCCGCCTGAGTGACGCCGTTGAGCCGGCCGACCACTCCAAAATCGACGAGACCAATTCGATTGTTCGGCAACACGAACATGTTACCTGCGTGCAAATCACCGTGAAAAAGTCCGTCCGTAAAAACCATTTTCAAATAGCAACGAAGCCCGGTTTTCAGCACGGCCTCAGGGTCGATGCCCCCTTGCGCAAGCGCGTTTTTTTGACTGAGCGGCTTCCCTTCAAGGGCCTCCATAACGAGCACGCGCCGGCCAGAATGTTCAGTGTACACATGGGGAATTTTTATATTCGGCTCATTCGCAAAATTCTCTTGAAAACGGCGAATATTGTTTGCCTCTATCACAAAATTCGTCTCAAGATCCACCGCACGCGCGAACTCATTCACCACCGTGACCGGACGAAAAACTTTTGATTCAGGAATGTACCGCTCGATCAACTCCGCCAGAAAATATAACACTCCGAGATCTTCGATCAGAATTTTCTCTACGCCAGGCCGTTGCACTTTAACCACAACAGGCTTGCCTCCGCTTAACTCCGCCATGTGGACTTGGGCTATACTACCGGCCGCACGCGCCTCGTGATCGAACCGCGAGAAAATTTTTTCAACCGGCATACCGAAGTGGTTTGCGAGCACCGGCTCTATTTCTTTGAATGCCAAAGCCCTCACCTGGCTATGCAACATTTTAAATTCATCAGCATATTCGGAGGGAATCAAATCTGGCCGCGTAGCCAAAAGCTGCCCGAGTTTGACAAACGTGGGGCCTAATTCTTCAAAGGCAAGCCTTAACCGTTCTGCTGGAGAACGTGGCCCGTTCGGATCGCTCTCAAAAATGTTTTCAAGAAAACCGAGCTTTTTTAGACCGATGCGACCGAGAACGTCGTGAAACCCGTGCCTTGCGAGCACTGTGACGATGGCCTTCAGTCGAACGGCGTTTTGAATTGGGCTTCGCTTGATTTTTTTGAGCATCGTTTCTTTCTTCTCTGCTTGCCAAGACAAAGTCAACTCGGCCGTTTTCATGATCAGCCGCCGCGACCTGGATACGAATAGGTTGGCCGATAGAGTAGCGCTGCCCTGAACGTCGCCCCACCAGCATCAGGTTTTTTTCGTCAAACTCAAACCGATCACGACCTAACTCTTCAACGCGTACAAGCCCATCCACATCGAACTGGCGAAGCGTGACAAATAAACCGAATTTAGCGACGGAGCTGATCATGCCGTCAAACTCTTCACCCAAATATTTTTTTAAAAATCGCGCTTTTTTTATCGAGTGAATTTGCCGCTCCGCCTTTACGGCCCGTTGCTCACACGCGCTTAAAAACACTCCGGACTCGTTCAGTTGGTCGGCTGAAATTTTCTGATAGCCGCGCAACCCGATTGCCGCCTTAACCAAGCGATGAACGATGAGATCGGGATACCGCCGAATAGGAGATGTAAAATGCGTATAATTTCTAAAGCCAAGACCGAAATGACCGACATTTTCTCTGGCATATCGCGCCTGGTTCATTGAACGTAAAGTTAAAATATTTACAACTGTCTCTTCAGGGCGGCCCGCAAATTCCTCAAGCATCTCGGTGATTCGCTTCTGGATTTTTACCGTACCAAGCCTTTTTTTGTATCCAAAAGCATCCAAAAAATACGACAGCGTTTCGAGCGCGTCGGGTTTCGGCGGTTCGTGTATGCGAAACAATGCGGGGATATTTTTCTGCACCAAAAAATCAGCGACGGCTACGTTGGCGGCTAGCATGAGCTCTTCGATCAAACGATGAGAAAAAAGCCGCTCGGCGCGAATAATATCAACCGGAACTCCCGCATCGTCGAGTTCGATTGTCGATTCGGGGATATCAAGATTGAGAGATCCTTCGCGGAATCGTTTTTCCATCAATGCGCGGGCGAGTTCGGCACACAACTTGATGTTTTGTTTCACTCCCTCAAGCTGGCGAGGGCAATTGCCGTCGATGACTTCTTGCGCTTCACCGTACGTTACACGCGCGTGACTGCGAATCACCGCCTCGTACAATCGCGTTGCCCCCTTCGGTTGGCCTTGAAAAGTAAAATCCATTTCGGCGACAAGCGCGAGTCGCGGCACATTTGGCTTTAATGAACAGAGTTCATTGCTTAGCTCCTCAGGGAGCATGGGTTCGACAAAATTCGGAAAGTAAACGCTTGTCCCTCGTTCAAACGCGTCTTTGTCGATCGCGGAGCCGACCCTCACGTAATGACTGACATCCGCTATCGCAACCCACAATCGAACGCCGCCGCCAACTTTCTCAGTATAAACGGCGTCGTCAAAATCTTTGGCCGTTTGCCCATCGATAGTTATAAATTGTTTCTCACGAAGGTCACGCCGGCCGGAAAATTCCTTTTCAGTCACTTCGTTTGGCAAATTTTTTCTTTCAACCTGCGTCTTTGCCGAAAAACTCGTCGGAATATGATGGCTCGCCAAAATTCGCAAATTGTCGTTGAGCGGATCTGAAATATCCCCGATCACGGCTTGAATTTCGCCATGAAATCCGCGAATCGAATCTGGATAGCTGGTGATTTTGGCAACAACCCATTCTTTGTCTCGCGCACGAATTTGCGAAGGCCATGTCACTTTGAGAGCCTCACCCCAACCATGACTTTCATCACGCAATAAACCTTGCGTGGAGTTAATCACGTGCAGCTGCCCGGTTACCGTTTTTGTCTTGCGTTCAGTGATAGCAACAGTTCCCGCACGAGTCCGGCCGCCGTCTTTTTCCACCACGACCTCGGCACGATCATTTGTCATCACACCGACCATTAAATGTTTGGGCACATAAATGTCAGGCGCCTGGGAATTATCAGGTATAAGAAATCCGTATCCATCGGGATGCCTTTTAATTATTCCAACAATTTTATGGGGATTCGCGCCTTTAGATGACATGTAAAATTTATAACATACCACATACTTTTTGCAATTTTATCGTCTCCGTGGTCAATGGGGCCAAAGCCAAAGGGGGGCAATATGAAAATTCGGGTTTTATTAACTGCGATGTGTGTCGTCGCACTGAATGCAGCATATGCGCAGGCCAGCGACAGTTGGTGGGCCATACAGTCCGAACAAATCCAAAAGATAAGCGAAACAACTTTAACAGGCCAAACATCCTCTGACTTGGACTACAATAACTGTAGCAACATCGACACGATCAATCCCGGCGGGATTTCTACACTCGATCCCCACGGCGCCGCTCCACTTCGTCCATCAATTTCAAGCCCATTGAGCAGCCAGGTGAGCATATCTCAGATTATAAAGATTGGCGAACAAGTTTGGTCATTCATCCAGAATAACAGACCTGTTGTAACGGCAAGAACAATGTCCGCAAGCGCTTTGCCGCGCGGAGTGAATTGCTGGATTGACCTCGATAATTGGCAACCACCGCGCAGTGAAACCTACCAGGTCGTTTATCGAAATTATTTTGGAGTTCAGGTCATCAAATTGGAATTCAGCCTGATTTACAATTATGGCGGGCAGTACAATGGCTTAGGCCGTTACCTGATGAACGCCACAGTTCAATATCGGGACTTGCAAGTAGCATGGGGCGGATTTCATGTGAATGCTAACGCCTCGGTACCCACCGTGATGAACATTGGCTCCAAAGACAACCCTGTCGCCGGGATGCAAATTGACGTGCACTGGGCCGTTTCAGGGATCAACGACATTGAACGAACGGCGAGCTTTTTTGTCGCTGGCGACGGCCGCCCAACTCGTGAACTATAACAACAACAGCTGTTCGCAAGTTTTTGGCGGTTCGATTTGTTCGCCGCCAACTTGTGTTGCGCTTGTGCCGAGGAGTTTATTGAACTCCTCGTCATTCATTTCGTGTTGACGAAGTAGAGTTTGCGCGCCCCGCTCAACTATTGTCCAATTGTCCTGCAATGTTTTTTGCGCGAGCTTACGTGCCTCCTCAAGAATTTCATTTATTTTTCGATTAAGAAGTTCTCGCTGCGAGGCGGGCATATTTCCTAAACTCGAATCGCCTTTTTTTAAATACGCATGCGCGTCGTCAAGCTCAGGGAGCATATGATGGTCCAATATTTTCTCACGAATCAAAGCTCCCGCCCGCTCGACATCGTTACTGCGCCCCGTATTGGCTTCAGTCGCTCCTGCCAGCCTTTCCGATTCCGATCCCGCCAACAAGCCGGCAACTTCGGCGACGAGGCGTTCACGGCCGTACATGCCCTTCACCGGTCGAGTATCGTATTCGGTTACCCCGAGAGCCATGCCGCCAAAAAATTCTTGCGGGATAATCGAAATGCGCTTGACGATTTTACCCGTGAGTTTCGGAAACGACACAATCGCATGACCCATTTCATGGTAGGCGACGAATTTCGCGGTTTGTAGATGCACTTGCGGCGTAAATTTCGCAAAAGCGGTAAAATCAAATTCTGTTTTGCCTACGACCTTGCCACCTTCAATAGTACTCACAATTAATATTGCACGCTTTTCATCTGGATCATCATCTGCGTAGTAGGGATTAGATGGCTCAATTGTTTTGCTTTCGATTAAAACTTTGGCACGCGTACCCGACTCAAGAAGATTTTCACGATTTTGCGCGAGTATCTGGTCCGCAACCTCGCCGCCCAATACTTTGTCGATGAATTGTTCAATAGAGCGCGCTCCCGCTTTATAGCTAAACATCAGCCGACTGATGGCGGGAACAAACCCCTCACCGAATTCAATATCAACGGGATTATGCCTCATCACAGAGTCGCGCCAAACGTTGAGCATCTTTTCGGTAATCGCCAGCCGAGCCGCGCCTTTTGTCGGACGCATCACTGAAATCGCCGACAATCGACCAAGAAATGCATCGCTAAACCCTTTTTGTCGGAGCATATTTTCAATTAATTCCGGGCGCTTCTGAAGACTTCCGTAGATCGAGCGGATCATGTTTTCGCTATCAGCGCCACGAAAAAATTCTTCACCGTCATTGCTGGTGAACATAACAAGGTATTTGCGTAGATCATATTTTTTACCGGAAGGCGTTTCGTAAAACCCGCCCTGCAAGAAATTCTTAAAGCGATCGAATATGGCGCTTTTGAGCGCTAAATTGCCGCCACCGGCACTGCCGGCTTCATCAATGTCTTGGATGGAATATTGCGGGAGCTGCTGCAGAACGGTCATACCGGAGAATCGCTGCGGGAACTGATGGAGCGCCAAGGCGAAGGGCTTGGTAAGGCGCCGGGGCTACGGGATAAACTCACCGATCTTT
>DAIDJH010000102.1 GCA_027451425.1 Bdellovibrionales bacterium
GGCGTGGCCGAACTTTGGGCATTCGCACCGCGAATATCGAGCTGACTGGTGAAGATTCGATACTCCCGAAAAACGGGGTTTATGTGACGAGGTTATTTGCGCACGGTGAGGATTTGCCGTCAGTGACAAATATCGGTACAAAACCGACGTTTCACGAGCAGTACCGCGTGACAGTTGAGGTACACGTGTTGAATCGCGACGTCGATCTTATGGGCTGCGAAGTGAAGGTTGAATTTTTAAAACGTCTGCGCGATGAATTGAAATTCAAGTCGGTGCAGGAGTTAACCGATCAGATTCGACGGGATATTGAGGAGGCTCGGCAGTTTTTGCCCGGATGAAATCTAATGTTTAAATGGGTTGAGATCGGATTGCAGAACAATAAGCCGCGCTATCAGTTGCTAAGCGAGTTTTTGGCGGCGAATAACTTTGCTAATCAGGTTGAGTTTATTCAAACGACCGAAGACGAATTCCAAAAAAAACTGCCGGAGTGGCTCACGCAGTATGATGGAGTTCGTATTGGGCGCGGTTTAGGCGAAGTGGTTATACCCATGTTTGAAAACCATCCGGTAATGGTAGACAAAATCAGGGCGGCAGATGCGATTGTTAAAATGGATGGCAAGTGGTGGCTGAAAGCAGACGCCGTCGACGGATTTTCACGAGTCTTGGCAAACGTCGGCGAAAGATTTGATCGAGAAAGCTCAGTGTTGGTGGTGGGCGCGGGTGCCGCGGCTCGAGTCGCGATCACCGGGCTTTTTATGTTGGGGTTCAAAAACTTTTCGATTTCAACACTCGATCAAGAAAAGGCGAAAATTTTAGTTGAAAAGTTAAGCCGCACGCATCTGGGGGCAGCGTTTCGCGTTGTGCCTAAAGAAGGATTGATTTTGCTGCCGGGAATTCATGGCGTGCTTGTCAATACGACCCCGATGGGTGAAGACAATCCGATGTTGGCGGAGCTTTATTATTTTAATTTTTTTAAAGTTGGCGGAGTCGCCATCGAATTTTCGATTTTGCCAGTAGAAACGCCGCTTTTGGTTGGTGCAAAAGAAGTTGGGGCCTCGTGTGTGTACGGTTATCAGATTTCCGCACAAACAGATATGATTTGGTGCGAGCAAATTACCGGCAGAAAACTTCTAAACTCTGAAAGTTATGAACAAAAATTAGGCGAACACTTGCGAGCGCAGAATATCTAAAAGACTGAATTGTTACCTTCCTGTGAATAGCAATGGCTAGAGAAACGGACGCTATGCTGCCAATTGCGCGTGGGATAGGCCAATTTTTGTCAGTTCAGGTCGTAAGTCTAGTTACGAAAAACGGCACAAGACGCTAAGCTAAAATAGTCGTGGCCCGTCGAGCAGCGGGCATGTAGGGAGTTCAAATGGGCGTTCGAAAAGGCATCGGCGAGCTGCTTGTCCGTGAAAACTTGATTGATATCGAGCAGCTGGAAAAAGCTCGGCAAGAACAAAAGCAAACGGGCGGGCGGCTAACGTCGGCGCTTGTGCATCTCGGTTTTGTTAAGGATCGCGAACTCGCCGATTTTCTTGGCAAACAGTACAACCTACCCACCATCGATTTGAATAATTTTGAGATTGACCCCGAGGCGATCAAAATGGTGCCTGGGCAACTGTGCCGCAAGCATTGCGTGATTCCTGTGCAAAAATCGGGACGAAGCCTTGTCGTCGCCTTTGCCGATCCCTCCAACGTTTTTATAAAAGATGATTTAAGCCTTCTCACGCGTTGTAAGGTCGAAGTGGTGGTCGCATCCGAATATGCGATTAACCAAGCTATTGAAAAAAATTACGGGCAAAGCGGACAAAAAAAAATCGACAATATCGTTTCGCAAATCGAGGAGTCGGCCGAGGTTCTTGATAATGTCCAGGTCGAAGCGATGGTCGTCGACCAAGATGTTTCCGCCGAAGAAGGTCCGATTATCGGTTTTGTGAACGCGCTTCTCGCCGAGGCGATAAAACTAAAGGCATCGGACATTCACGTCGAATCGTATGAAAAGCGGTTTCGCGTGCGACTTCGCATCGACGGTTCGTTACAAGAAATGCATCAGCCGCCAAAAGCGTCTTCGGGAGCAATCATCAGTCGCCTAAAAATTCTAAGCAAAATGGATATCGCTGAACGCCGCAAGCCGCAGGATGGCCGCTTAAAAGTTCGTCTCAAAAATGGCACCGAAATCGACTTTCGCGTCAACTGCTTGCCGACATTGTTCGGTGAAAAAGTTGTGTTGCGGATTCTCGACAAATCGAATCTTCAGGTCGACGTCAATAATTTAGGGATGGAAGCCGGACAGTTGCAAATGTTCAAAGAAGCGCTCGCGCTTCCGCAGGGTATGATTTTGATCACAGGTCCGACCGGGTCCGGTAAAACGACAACAATTTATTCGGCTCTTGCCGCACTCAACACCAACGACGTGAATATTTCGACGGCTGAAGACCCCGTCGAATTCAATTTTGACGGGATCAACCAAGTGCAAGTGAATGCCGACATCGGCTTTGGATTTTCTGAGGCTCTCCGCGCATTTTTGCGCCAAGACCCGGAAATCATCATGGTCGGCGAGATGCGCGATTTGGAAACTTCGCAGATCGCCTACAAAGCGGCGGCGACGGGCCACTTGGTCGTATCAACTCTCCACACAAATGATACCGCATCGACGATCAATCGTCTCACTTCGATGGGAATCCCAAGCTATCTGGTTGCCGAAAGTACGTCGCTTGTGGTTGCGCAGCGTCTGGTGAAACGTATCTGTAAAAGTTGTATCACCGAAGCGCATGCTCCCCCTGAAGCACTACTTAAAATTGGCGTCTTGGAGTCCGAGCTTCCCGAGTACAATAATTTGCGAAAAGGTGAGGGTTGTGAGCATTGCAACGGCACCGGGCTTCGCGGCCGGATGGCCGTGTTTGAAGTTTTAAACTTTTCAGCGAGCGTAAAAGAGGCGATTTTTAAAAATGAATCGACACTTCAACTCAAGCGCCGCGCTGTTCTTGATGATCACATGATCACGTTGCGACGGTCGGCTTTATTGGCACTCAAGGCCGGCTTGACCTCGGTTGAAGAGGTTCTGGCCGGAACAGTGGAGGACGATCTGTGATCAGCCTTCAGCAGCTGCTCAAAACAGTTGTCAAACAAAATGCATCGGATCTTCATTTGGTTGCCGGGTCGGCGCCTGCACTTCGCATTGATGGAAGAATCATTCGTGTGAAATCGAATGAGCTCACCCCCGAAGAAACGAAAGAATTGTGCTATTCGATTTTAACTGATGCACAAAAGGCGAAATTTGAAAATGAACACGAACTTGATTTCAGTTTTGGCATAAAAGGCACGGCGCGCTTTCGCGGCAACTTTATGTTTCAACGAGGGATTGTTTCGGGGGTATTCCGTCGTATCCCGCAATCTATTCCCGATCTTGCAACCCTAGGGTTGCCGTCAATCGTATCGGAGATTGCAAATTATCCCAATGGCCTTGTGCTTGTTGTTGGCCCGACAGGTTCCGGCAAAACGACGACAATCGCTTCAATAATCGACAGAATCAATCAGGAGCGTCGCGGGCACATAGTCACTCTTGAAGATCCGATCGAATACATTCATGAGCACAAAGGTTGCATCGTCAATCAACGAGAGGTGTATTCGGACACGCTTTCATACAAAGACGGTTTGCGGCATCTCTTACGTCAGGATCCCGATGTTTGTTTGATTGGTGAAATGCGCGATCTTGATACCATTGAAACCGCACTCACCGTCGCAGAAACCGGTCATTTGGTGTTTGCGACGCTTCACACTAACTCCGCTGTCTCGACGATTTCGCGTATTGTGAATGTGTTCCCCTCAGACCAACAAGATCGTATTCGCAATCAATTGAGTATGTCTCTCAACGCGATTGTGTCGCAACGGCTGATCGCGCAAACCGGTGGCGGCATGATCCCGGCAATCGAAGTTCTGGTGTTGAACCCGAGCGTGCGCAATCTGGTGCGCGAAAATAAGCTGCACCAAATTTATGGGATGATGCAAGTCGGGCAAAATAAATCGGGGATGACGACCCTCAATCAATCGCTGCTCAATTTGATTTTGAAAAGAAAAGTCGAAATTAAAAATGCGTTTGAAGAAAGTCCCGACGTCGAGGAGCTCGATGCACTTCTGAAAAAGGCGGGTATATAGATGTCGGCATTTTTGTTTCAAGCCAAAACACTCGAGGGCAAAGTCGTCAAAGGCGAGGTCGAAGCGGGCAGCGAAACTGAAGCGCGAGTTAAGATTCGCGCCCAGCGGTTGATGCTTCTCAAAATTGTGCCAAAAACGGGCAATGCGACGTCGATTACGAAAGTCGCGGCCAAGAAAAAAAGCGCCGGATTTTCTCTCGGTGGCGGTGTTGCCCCAAAAGAGTTGCAGGTGTTCACTCGTCAATTTGCGACACTGATCGGCTCTGGCGTACCGATTGTGCAAAGTCTTGAGGCGATGATTGGCCCCGGCCGTTCCCCCGCGCTCAACAACGCGCTCAAATCGATTTTGGATGAAGTCAGCAAAGGGCGTCGACTTGCGGAATGTATGAAAGAGCATCCTAAAATTTTTGATGGGATGTATGTGAATCTTGTGCACGCGGGCGAAGAAGGCGGTGTGCTCGATACAATTTTGAATCGCTTGGCCACATATATTGAAAAATCAGTGAAGTTGAAGGGTAAAATAAAAGGCGCGCTGTTTTACCCGTGCGCGGTTATTGTCGTCGCGGCGCTAGTGATCACTGTCATTATGGTTTTTGTTATTCCCAGTTTCACGAAGATGTTTAGCGATGCTCATATGCAATTGCCTTGGCTCACGCTGCAGGTGATCGCCGCCAGTCACTTCTTTGTGCAACGATGGTATGTGCTCCTTGGTGCGGCGATCGGTGTGCCGGTGCTCTTGTTTAATTACTACAAAACCGAAGATGGCCGACGCACGTTAGACAGCATTATGCTAAAAATTCCCGTTTTCGGCGATCTAATTAAAAAGGGCGCGGTCGCGCGATTTTCTCGCACACTCTCGACAATGCTTGCGGCGGGCGTAAAAATTGTCGAGGCTCTCGATATTGCGGCGGCGACAACTAAAAATTGGGTCATCGAGCAAGTTCTTTTTCAGGCAAAAGATTCCATCACCCGAGGTAAAACGCTGTCCGAGCCCCTCAAATCATCAAGCGTGATTCCGCACATGGTTTCGCAAATGATCGCGGTCGGAGAGCAAACCGGTGCTATGGATCAAATGTTAGATAAAGTCGCGAATTTTTATGAAGACGAAGTTGAAACAGCGGCGGGGGCTCTCACCAGCATGATTGAGCCGATTATGATTGTCTTTTTGGGCACAATCGTCGCTGTTTTGGTTATCGCCATGTATCTGCCGATATTCGGTATGGCTGGCGCGGCGGCGGGGGGATAATGGTAGAAAATCCCGCCGAAGTTCTTCTTGATTTTCAAGTCGCCGCCTACGGTCTGCTGTGGCTGAGGCTTGTTCTGTACAGCGCGGTGTATTTCGGCTTTTTACTTCTTCAGCTTCTGCAAAGCGATTTTTTAAACATAGCGGTTTGGCAACCCGTGAACGGGTTGATGCTCGTGAGTTTTGTCGTTCACGCCGTCTCGCTCGAAGCGATTTCTCGAGTGACCAACACACGGCGTGTTTTAAAAGCCGTATTTCTGTTTGATGGCGTGGCGATTGTCGTACTCATGGCGGTGTTTGGTCGTGCGACATCGGCGTTTCTCTTTTTCTCGCTTCTCAATTGCGCTTTGGGGGGAGTAACGCTGGGAACGGAATTCGGCCTACAACTCGGTTTGTGGTCGGCGGCGCTAATCAACATACTTGTGGCGCTCTCGCCAAAGTTTATGCCGGATCAAATGCAAGCGACGTGGCTGGTGAACAACCTTTCGATTCTGACAGTGAGTGCCCTCGGCGGATTTCTCGGCGATCAAATCGAGTTTATCACTACCGATCTTCGCGAAACGCGTGAGGACGTCAAATCGCTGACCGATTTCAACGAGATTATCATCGAGCACATTCCCTCGGGGATTTTGATGATCGATCAAAAGCGCGGCATCGTTCGCGCCAATCGTGGAGCGGCGAAAATATTCGGCGATTTGAGTCTTGTCGGCCGACCACTGCGTGACGTGGCTCCCGAGCTAGTTGCTGAAATTCAAATTTACGAAAACAATCCGACGACCGCATTCCATCGTGCCGAGGTCGATCACTACAATTATCGGCGTGAGAAATCTTTGATCGAGGTCATTATTTCGTCGGTAAAAGCACCCGTGCCCGCTCTGTCGAACTTTGCCCGATATCCTGGAGCGCAGCGCGGGCAACCGGAAAAGCAATATATTTTACTTCTGCAAAACGTGACGGAGTTGCGGAGTCTCGAATTCGAGCTTCAGCAGAAAGAGACGCTCGCGGCGGTTGGTCAATTGGCGGCGGGGATCGCCCACGAAATTCGCAACCCATTGGCAAGTATCAGCGGCAGCGTCCAATTGCTGCAGGCGAACGTGAAAACGGTTACTCCCGAAGAAGGTAAACTGTTTAAAATTATTTTGAAAGAGATCGACAGGCTCAATAACCTTATCACGGAGTTTCTCGATTTTGTGCGGCCGAGCGTTCGCATTGAAGATCCCATACCGATCAACACTCTTCTCAAAGAGGTGAGCGAAGCGGTGAAGCTCAACGAACGGCTCAACCGCGAAGTGAAATTAACTCTGGAT
>DAIDJH010000103.1 GCA_027451425.1 Bdellovibrionales bacterium
ACTGAGACGGCGCGCTCGGGCAGTAGTATTTCTTACCTAGTTATCGGGGCCGCCGCCATTATTTTGGGTACGGGATGTGTGGGCTATATGAATCCGCAAATCTTTTCAAATATTTTATCGAAAGTGCAAATTGGAATATTTCCGGCAGCATCGGCCGCTACAGCCAGCGCATCCGCGTCTTCAAATGCAACAACGCCATCGGACGCGGTGACAGCGTCCAGCCAGACGCCAAGCGCGGCAAATTCTGCATATTCGGGCGGTGGTACGCCGGCAAATCCTGCCGCTTCGAACTCGACCGACGATAAGTCAGGTTGTGCGGGATCAAATCGATATACCGACGAAGAGATCAGTCATTTCAATAAATTAAATGAACGAGAGCATGAGCTGGACCTGCGCGAGGCCGAACTCAACGAGATGGAAGCGGAATTGCATAAACAAAAAAATGAGATAGAGGCTCGCATCGCGAAACTGAAACAGATTCGCGCCGATGTGGCCAACGTCTTAAAAGATCGGGTCGCAGTGGATGAACATAAGGTGGATACATTGGTTAGTTTTTACTCCAGCATGAAACCCCAGCAGGCCGCCGATATCATCGGCAATCTGAACGAAGATTTGGCGGTTGAAGTGCTCGGTAAAATGAAAAAGAAAAATGCAGCGGCGATTATGAATTTGCTGGATCCGAAGAAGGCAGAGATATTGTCTGAAAAATTCACGGGCTATAACGTTGGGACTATAGGAGCTAAATGATCAGCGCGGCGTCTAATCTTAATTTATCCCCTCTCGCTCAGTCGGCGGGTATGCAAACGGCACCGTCCGCATTGCTAGGGAATAATCAGGCGCAAGCGTCGTTTTTGTCGATGTTCCAAAAAATGCCGCAGACGATGCAAAAGATCGCACACTCAATTGAAGCAAAGGCCAACGCGGATCTCAGTCGTAGCGATGAACTGGCGCTTAAAATATTTTTAGCACGCATGCAAAAGGAATTGGGAGTAAAACCGGCCCAAGTTGTCGAAGCCTTTTCAAAATTACCCGTGCGTGACATGGCTTTGCCGCCTGAAACTACGGCCGATAAATTTATTTCCGAGCTCAAACTTGACCATAAGGGCAAGGATAAGGCCCGTGTTCTTTACAGTAAGCTATTAGGAATTTTGGCCACCACCGATATCATGAAACAGCGGATGGCGAACATAGCGAAGGCGATGGATGCCAACTTTGCTGAACTGCAAGGCCTTAAAAAACAATCGGCACAACCAAATGCACAACCAAATGCGCAACAGTCCAACAATCACCCTTTGTTGGCTCCCCTCGGGGCAGCCGCAGGTGTGGCCGCAGCCACTGCAGCGGCATTAAATCATAGTTCGCAAGTTCCCGCGAATGCGGCGACCGCACACGCGATGTCAAATACGACCGCTGCACCCACTACAACAAAAGTGGCAAGTCCTGTGGCGCGGGCAAAAGTTGATGAGATTTCACAACCAAAATCGTCAATGCCAGATGTCAAATTGGCAAAGGCGGCCAATGTCAAAACGACAGGGGCCAGTGAAGCACCGGCAAAAGTGACCGCGGCAAACGTGAAGACAGCCGACGTGAAGATGGCCGACGTGAATACAAAAATTGCGAACTCGCCGGGCTCGCGCGGTGAAGTTCCGACGGCAGACCCCAAGGCGGCAGCAATTGTTAATGCTAAGGTGGCCGCGTCTGCGCCGAGCTCTACGGCTCATCTTGCAACGAATGTAACGGCGACCACCGCAACGGCGGGAGCCGCTGCCGCGGTCGCGGTCAATTCAAAATCCGCACATCTGGCCGCGTACAATCAACAGAACGGCGGCGGAGCGGGCGATGAAAAGCAAGATAAACAAAATGAGGTACAAGGGGCGCAAGCTGTTGCGGATGCTCCCGTCACCCAAAAAGTTGGTGACGCCACGGTTACGGCGGCTGCCGCAAAGGCACAGGCCATGAAAGGAAATGAAACCAGCACGCGAAATAACGTCAAAGAAATTATCTCGCGCGCACAGTTTCTTGCGCACAAGGGCGGCGGTGAAGTGAAGGTTTCTTTGCAGCCTGAGGGCTTGGGCGAAATCAAACTCAGAGTGAATATGCAGCATGGTAAAATGAGCGTGCAAATGCTCGCGTCCAACGATGACGCAAAAAATGCTCTGCAAAAGAGTCTGGGCGACTTGAAGGTGCAACTTGCGACACATCAAATTCACCTTGATTCGATACGAATCGATACTCCGAAAGATTTGGCGCAACAGTTTTTAAACCATCGTCACCAACAGATGGAGCAAAATTTTCAGAAGCAATTTTTAAGTGATTTTCAAGATCGCAACAACGCCAATCGGCAGTCGGTTTTCGATTTTAGCGAACCCGAAGTCCCGTTTAGCCAGGTTCATGATCGTTCTTCAAATTCGCTCTACAATATTGCGTCAGCTAGGAAAAATGGCAATCGAAGACTGGATCTCGTAGCGTAATAAGGCGGTATCGTAAATGATGAATGTGGGTTTGAACACAAAAGCGTATTCCCCGGCGGAGCAAGAAAGTTCGCTTAAGCACGACAAGGCGCAAACCCTCACTCCGGAAGAGCAGAAAAAAGTTCTGAATGGCGAAGATTTAGGCACATATCTGAATAAAATTGCCGATCCGAACTGGGTTAATCCGGCTAAGATGCGTCATGTCGGCAGCAACGAGCTCGATAAAAATGCATTTTTAAAATTATTTCTCGCACAGCTCAAAAATCAAGACCCGACCAACCCAATGAAAAGCCACGAACTTGCGGCCCAACTCGCGCAGTTCACATCGCTTGAAAAATTGACCAACATCGATTCGAGCATCACGGCGATGTCGAAAAAAGACGACAAAAATGCGCGCTTTGAAGCGCTGACGTTGATCGGCAAGGGCGTTTCGGGTGACTCCTCAAAAATTGATAGAACGGATATGACCGCGCAACATGAAATTGAGTTCAAATTAGGTGCTCCAGCCTCTGACATAACGTTGTCAATTCAAAATAGCTCTGGACAAGAAGTCAAAAAATACGTCGCACACAATCTCAAAAAGGGTGCGAATAAAATTTTGTGGAATGGCTTGTTGGATAGCGGCGCGGCAGCCCCGAAGGGCGAGTATCACGTCGCGATCACGGCGAAGAATTCGTTCGGTCAAAAAATTGCGGTTGAGACGGCATTCACTGGGCGGGTTACGGGTGTGAACTTTACCCCCGAAGGGCCGATCCTCTTGATGGGCAAACAAACCGTGAAACTCAAAGATGTGAGCAAGATTTTCACTTACGATCAACCGCCGCAAAACAACGCCGCGCTTGTCAACGCGAAGGCGGTAGAGGCCAGCGGCGACAAGCAGCCGGCAAAGCCGACGGCGGCAGGCATGGGCGGCGGCTTGTCGAATGTCAGTATGAGCCAAGGTTTAATGAATAAATTGAATAAAGAAGTAGATCACAAAATTTAACGACGCGAATATCGCGTATCGAGGGGGTGAGAAACGTATGCATATAGGATGGCCAAAGCACAAATCGCCGGCGGTTAATGACGCCGCAAACGCGGTGAGCCCGCTAAACTCTGCGCAATCCGCGAAAGGCGCGAATTTCGAAGCGCTGATCCACCAGATGGATAAGGCGGACGATCAGATGGCGGCGCTTACGGTGAAGAAAGATGCTCCACTTCCGGTGTTGAAATTTTCCAACCACGCGGTTGAACGAATGAGCGCGCGGGGGATTCATTTCACTCCAGACGAAATAACGAAGATGGAAGAGGCGGCACAAAGGCGGCGCTTAAAGGCGGCAAAGAGGCCTTGTTAGTTACGAAGAATAACGCGGCGATCGTGAGTTTAAAAAACAACACGGTGGTCACAGTTGTTGATCGGGATATGTTGAAGAACAATGTATTTACGAAAATAGACGCAACTGTTTTTATTTAATTTAAGGGCTGGTCCTCATTGAGGGGGCCCTTCACCGCGCGGCTGAAGTTTCGCGCGAACATGGAGGTTCTTTATGGGAGTGTTATCCTCTCTATACACCGGTGTATCCGGTCTCTCGGCGCAGGGTGAAGCGTTGGGAGTAATCGGCGACAACATCGCCAACGCCAACACCACAGGATTCAAAGCATCACGTGCCGAATTTCAAGATATTGTCGCCAAAAGTTTAAAAGGCATTTTGGGCGGCAACCAGATCGGCCGAGGTGTGAAGATCGGTGCTGTTAACCCAATTTTGGTTCAAGGTAACACCGACTCGACTGAAAAGGCGACGGACCTGGCCATTTCGGGTGATGGATATTTTGTTTTGCGCGGCTCGGATGGTGAATCGTTCACACGTGACGGATCGTTTCACTTTGATCGCGACGGTTATCTTGTGACAAACGATAACCAGCGCGTGCAAGGTTTTCAAAACGACGGCAAGGGGAATATCATCAATAAGCTGGGCGATATCAAATTTCCGCGCGCTCTTGTTCCGGCGAAGGCGACGAATAAGATTAAGCTCAATCTCAACCTCGACTCGCGCGTCGGTCAAAACAAACTTAAAGTATTTGACATAAAACATCCATACGACTCGGCTGATTTTTCAACCGGAATTGAGATGTACGACTCGCAAGGTAACAAGCACCTGGTGACGCTCTTTTTCAATAAGACAGCGGATCGGACATGGACGTATCGTGGGATGTGCGATGGCGCTGAAGTGACGGGCGGTAAAAAGGGAGACCTCAAAGAAGTCGTGGGCGGTGTGCTGACTTTTACCGTTGATGGTAAACTCCAAGATAATCGTCAGACCTTGTCGGCGTTTAACTTTAAAGGTGGCGCGCTTCAAAATCAAAAGGTCATGATGGATTTTGGCAAGCCGATCGCAAAAGGTGGCAACGGTATCGATGGCACCAAACAGTATGGTAAAGAAAGCGATCTCGTTAGTTGGTCGCAAGACGGTTCGTCGGCGGGCACGATTGTGAACTTGTCGTTCAACGATCAAGGCATACTGACCGGTCTTTATTCGAACGGCACGACGCAAGACTTGGCGCAAGTTGGGCTTGCGAAATTCGAAGACCCTGAAGCGCTCTTCAAGGTGGGCAACAACCGGTTGAAAGAAGCTCGCGATTCAGGGGCCCCTTCAATCGGCAAAGCAAATCACGCTGGGCGAGGTAAGCTCTACGCGAAATCGCTCGAACGTTCGACTGTCGACTTGGCGACAGAGTTCGTGAATCTGATTCAAAACGAGCGTGGCTTCCAGGCCAACGCGAAAACGATCACGACCACCAACCAACTTCTTGGGGAAGTGATCAATTTGAAACGATAACAGCAATAACGGGCGGGGGGCCTCTTAATGAGGCCCCTTGACCATCAAGAACGGCACTCCTATCAAATCGAATGAAGGTTGAACTATTTTACTATTTTTTGTAGCAATCGCACGCAAACACTCGGTCTGCGTAAATTCGATTGAATAATACGATTATTCACACGCAGTATGCGCACGACATTTTGTAAGTAGTAATCTCGTTTTGACATGAAAACGAGGAATTCAGCGGTTAATGGATGCCCACTGAGCGCCGCGTCCTCTTGAATCAGTTGAAGCGAATATCGTGGCATGAGTTGCAAATATTCGCGTGGATTTCTGTCGGCGAAGTAGATCATTTCTCGGTATCGAATTGTTTTGTAGATTTCGCGTACGCGTAAGCGAATGGCACGATTGAGACCCGTGGAGGTTTTTTTGTGATTTATTGTAAGATCAGGCCGTGCCGCTAGCCGTCCTTGTAGCTTGAGTAGCCACGATATTTCCATGAAGGCTTTTTCTATGGGGCGTGAAATTAAGATGTGTACGCCGTCGAGCAAGCTGCGAACCATTTGGTGAGTTTGCTCCGATTGGCTATCGTAATTGAGTCGACTTGACAAAATTCTGACAAAACCACCTGTGGTGAAGGTATCGCTTGCGCAATTGTGAGCGTTGACGCTGCCGCCTGTGGTAAGAGCTTCAATGAATGCGCGCCCGTAACACTGGCGAGCGGCGCGAGCGAGTTGAATTTTTGAGACGACTGCGTCCGCTGACGCCAGACGTGTGATCCCAAATAGCAGTATAACAATTGTTAAGATGCGCATCGGTGGAAGAAATTGCAAACTGGGGGCCAGCACTAAAACGATGGAAGTGATTTTGTGGCGGGATTTTAGCCGAAGAACGTCACCGAAGTTGAATTCCCTACAACTAAATCCCTCGTAAGCGGTCGCTAGTTCGACAAAATTTGGGCGAGTTCGATGAGGCTGCGGTTGACGTGTTTCTTATTGTGGAGGCACTCGTCAAACTCCACAAATGCAAGTTCTTGCCCGCGTATCCCAACCATAATATTGCACTGGCCACGCAAAAGTTGATCGACGGCTGCAGCCCCCATGCGGCTTGCCAGCAGACGATCCGTCGCGGTAGGTGCGCCCCCACGCTGGATGTGCCCCAAGATGCAAACCTTCGCTTCAAGGCCGGAACCTTGCTGAATAAGGTTGGCGAGATCATAGGCGCGACCAGGCTTTGGCCCCTCGGCAGCAACGAGAATCGATGACATCTTGCCGCGTGCGATGCCGCGCTTGATAACTTCAATTGTACGTCCGACATCAAATGGATGCTCGGGGATGAAAATATCCTCAGCGCCACCGGCCAATCCTGCCGCAACGGCAATAAATCCAGAATCGCGACCCATAACCTCGATGATGAATAGC
>DAIDJH010000104.1 GCA_027451425.1 Bdellovibrionales bacterium
CTACCTGGTGCCGACGCCGCGGCATCAGCTGCGGCGGGTGCCGCGTTTGAGGCTCCAGAATCTGCCGTGGCGGTTTGATTTGCAGAATTGTCGTTTGAAGCTAAATCTTGAACATTATTGCTGCCCGCACCTTGGGCGCTATCTTGGGCACTGGGGTTGGCGCCTTGATCCGCACTTGCCGCATTGTCTTGTCCCGCCGCTGCGGCCGCCGCAGCATCCGACCCCGCTCCGCCGTTATCAGCCGTTGCAGCCGCTCCACCGTTTGCTCCGCCGCTCGCATCCGCGCCGCTTGCGGCATTGGCGCTACCGTTAGCGGCACCACCACTGTTCGCACTGTTGCCGTTATCGGAGCTTAAATCATCAAGGCCCGAAAGATCATCAGAAGAATCTTGTGCCTTGGCCGCCTGCCCGCCACTGGAGTCACTAGCACTTTGACCGCTTGCCGCCTGTGAACCGCTGTCATCACTAAAGTCGTCAACCGCGCTGTCACTTGCGCTCTTCTTGGCATCACTCGCCGCCGGCTGCCCACTGCTATTGTCCGAACTTACATCCGCGCTGTTGTCGGTTGCAGATTTGTCGCTACTAGCTCCCGTTAACTCCGCAGCGTCCATCTTGTCTTGGTCGACAGACTTCTTTGAAGTACACCCGCTTGTCGCGAGAAAAAGACCCAGACAAAAACAGTAAAGAAACAGCTGATTTTTTTTCATTTGCAAGCCCTTGCGTTGAGTTGAGAATCCGTTCTCTTAAACGATTAAACCATAGGTTGAAAAATCGTGAAAACAATTCCGCCGAAAACCTCAACCAAGGTCTTACTACCTCGACAAAGAGCCGGTTATTTCTATCTGCGCATCACCGGCTTTGTTCGCATGTCGCCTTTTTGAAGGATAAACGCTTGCCCCAATTTTACGTGGTGACGAGTGAACCATCCCTTATTCACTTCAAGCGCGTACATGGCCGGACGACGGCTTTGATATATCGGCGGGTGCATCTCTATTTCGCTTTTTATTGCGGCCATCGATTGAACATCGATGAGCTTTTTATTTTTGTCGAAAAATCCAATTGCGAGTGGAATGAATGTATCTTTCATCCAAAAATTCAAAACTTGCTCATGCGAAAAAACAAACAGCATGCCCTCATTGTCCGCAAGCTTTTGGCGAAACATGAGCCCATGTTCAAGCTGTTCAGAGGTTATAGCCATATCAACCGTCAGCTTTTCACCGCCCAGAATCATCGTTCGCCGTGCAAAAGTTAGATCGCCTGACTTGTCAGCGCAAAATCCCGCGGAGCTCATGCTCATCAAAATAAAAAAACTTGCGGCAAAAAAATTATTTCCGCGCCGCTTGTAGAGCAATGCCATAACGAACTCCCCTCGTTGAAACCGTCATTGCCTCAGCGCCAAGCGCTTGAAGCGCCGCTAAAAGCACGGCTGTGCCGGCCACAATAACATCGGCGCGTTTGGCGTCCATACCTGTCGTGTGGATTCGTTCGTCCAAACTCATCGCCGCCAGCCGATAAAGCCACTCTTCAAGCGTTTGTCGCTTGATTTTAAACCCATGCACGGCCTTTTCGCTATAATTTTTATTTTGCAAAACTGCGGCAAGCGTTGTTGGCGTGCCCGCAACGGCGATTACTTCAGAAACCGGCGGTCGCGGTAAATGTTCGCGAACCTCATTGAAACTTCGTCGAGCATAATTAAAGAGCGCCTCCACCTCGCCTCGGGGAGTTGGCATTTTCGTAACAAACATTTCCGTCAAACGAACGCTACCGACATTGACGCTCGTGCCTACAATGCGGGAATTGCGACTCGTCACAACCTCTGTCGAGCCGCCGCCAACATCTACGACACACAAGCCTTCTTTTGTGCGATATTCAAACGTCGCGCCATCAAAAGTGATTTTTGCCTCATCTTCTCCGGCTATGACTTGAATTGGAATCCCGTATTTTTCACCGATAGCAAACAATTCCCGCGCATTTGTTGCATCTCGCGCGGCACTCGTTGCCACCGCCAAAACTCGCTCCGGCTTCTCGCTCGCAATGATTTTGGAGTAGTGGCCCAAGCACTCATCCATCCGGATGAGCGCCGAGGGGTGAAAGCGTTTTGTCGCGGCAACATCCTGACCCATCCGCGTGACAACGATTTCATCACGATAAACTTGCGTAACGCTCCCTTGAGAGACTTCGGCAACGAGCAGAAGCGTGGTGTTCGTGCCGCAGTCTATCGCCGCCACTTTCATTTTTTGAGCTTTTCTTTCAACACTTGATTGACAAGATCCGGATTCGCTTGGCCCCTTGAGACCTTCATGATTTGCCCGACAAAAAACCCAAACAGTTTGTCTTTTCCCGAGCGGTATTCATTCACCTGGTTGGCGCTTGCACTCATAACTTCGTCAACCCATTTCTCAATGGCCGCTCGATCAGTGACCTGAACAAGGCCTTTCGTCTTTACAATATCGGCTGGCCGCCCACCCTGGGCCCACATTTCAGCAAAAACGGTCTTCGCAATTTTGCCTGATATTGTGCCCTTATCAATCAGCTGGATGAGCTCCGCCAAGTCTTCGCCGCGAATTTTTTGCTCTTCAATAGATTTTTCCGACTCCTTTAACTCGCGCATAAGCTCAACCATAATCCAGTTAGACGACGCCTTCGCGTTGCCGCTCAATTTTGCCACATTTTCAAAATATTCTGCGACCGCCCTCTCTTGCGTCAGCACCAGCGCATCGTATTCTGGCAGTCCGTATTGCGTTTGAAATCGCTTTGCCTTTTCAAGCGGCAGCTCCGGAAGCGTGGCACGAATTTCGTCCACCCATTTTTGTTCAAATACGAGAGGCAAAAGATCGGGGTCCGGGAAATACCTGTAGTCGTGCGCCTCTTCTTTGCTTCGCATAGAATACGTGCGGTTTTTGGTTGAATCGTAGAGCCTCGTTTCTTGTAAAATCCGCTCGCCAGATTCAAGGCATGAAATTTGTCGATTGATCTCGTAGTCAATTGCCTTTTCAACGAAACGAAATGAATTTATGTTTTTAAGCTCCACCTTCGTGCCGAATTTTTTCTCACCCGTCTTGCGCACCGACACGTTGCAATCGCAACGCATCGACCCCTCTTCAAGGTTACCGTCGCAAACCCCCAGGTAGCGAAGAATGTTGCGCACTGTACGCGCATATTCCGCCGCCTCTTGGGGAGTCTTAATGTCCGGTTCTGAAACAATCTCAAGAAGGGGCACTCCCGCTCGATTGAGGTTGATTAGCGAATAATCTCCGTGGTGTGTGGATTTGCCCGCATCTTCTTCGAGGTGCGCGCGCGTGACGCCAATTCGCTTTGGCTTACCATCGAGATAAATGTCAACGTACCCCTTCTCGCAGATTGGCTCGTCAAATTGGGAAATCTGATAGCCCTTTGGCAAATCCGGATAAAAATAATTTTTGCGGGAGAAAACTGAGCGCGTTCGAATGTTGCAATTGAGCGCAAGACCCATGCGAATTCCAAACTCAACTCCGCGCCGATTAATCGTCGGCAGCGCCCCCGGCATCCCAAGGCTCACGGGGCTTGTATATTCATTGTCGGCGCCACCAAACGATGCAGAATCCACGCTGAACATTTTGCTTTCAGTTAAAAGTTGGGCGTGAATTTCAAGGCCAATGACGGCCTCCCAATTATTGGATGGCATACGGAACCTCGGCGGTCAGCTTCAGGTTTTGCTCAATTGCAAAAGCCGCGTTGAGCATTTTTTGTTCTTCAAAATGCGCGGCAAGAAATTGCACGCCAATCGGAAGTTTGTTGTGGCTAAATCCCGCCGGGACGCTCATCCCCGGGATACCGGCGAGATTTGCGGACGTCGTGTAGATATCGTTTAGATACATTTCAAGTGGATTATCAATGCGTTCGCCAATTTTAAAAGCGGGCGTTGGGCTTGCCGGGCTTAAAATGACGTCGCATTTTTTGAACGCCTCGATAAAATCTTGACGGAGCAGCCGGCGCACCTGACATGCCTTTTTGTAATATGCATCGTAGTACCCGCTTGAAAGCGCGTACGTGCCAAGAACAATTCGGCGTTTGACTTCCGATCCAAATCCTTCGCCACGGTTGCGGCTATAGAACTCCTCTAGATCGGCGGCGGCCTGTTTTGAAAAATCCGCCCGGTGGCCATAACGAACCCCATCGTATCGCGCGAGATTGCTTGAGGCCTCGCAGGTTGCAATCAAATAATAAATCGGCACCGCAAACTTTGTGAGCGGCAACGACAGCTCGACAAGTTCGGCTCCTTGCGCCTTAAGTATGTCTGCCGCGCGCATAACGGTGGCTCTCACGTCGTCAGCGATGCCATGGTTGAAGTATTCAACCGGCATGCCAATTTTCATGCCGCGCAATTGCGCTGACAAATTTTCACTCCACTTCGGAACATCTTTTGTCGCGCTCGTCGTGTCTTTTTCGTCGTGCCCGCTGATCACTTCAAGAATAAGTGCAGCATCGCGTACGGTCCGAGTCATGGGCCCGGCCTGATCAAGACTTGAAGCAAAAGCGACAATTCCGTACCGACTCACGCGCCCATAGGTGGGCTTTACTCCCACCAAATGACAAAAATTTGCTGGCTGCCGAATCGACCCGCCTGTATCCGTGCCCACCGCTGCGCACGACATGCGCGCCGATACCGCCGCCGCCGACCCGCCGCTTGAACCTCCGGGAACATAATCAAAGTTCCATGGGTTGCGGCAGGCCCCAAAGTGGGAAGTCTCATTACTTGACCCCATGGCGAATTCATCTTGGTTTGTCTTGCCCATTACGATTGCGCCCTCAGCCCGAAGCCGCTCCACCACCGTAGCTGAATAGGTCGGCACAAAATTACGGAGCATCTTCGATGCGGCTGTCGTGCGAAGTCCTTTTGTACAAAACATGTCTTTAATGGCGATTGGAGCCCCGGCAAGCCGACCGACCTTTTCGCCATTCGCAAGTCGCCGATCTATTTCTTTAGCCTGGCTCAAACAATCATCACTGACCGTGATAAAGGCGTTGATGCGCGTGTTCAGCTTTTCGATTTGACTTTTGAACTCAGCCGTTACTTTTTCCGCTGAAATTTCTTTTTTACCAATTTTTTCGACAAGCGTGGAAAGGTCGAGTTCCGTTATATTTTTGCTCATAAATTTACCTATACAACCGGCGGGACTTTAAACAGGTTACCCGAACGCTCCGGCGCGTTTTTCATTGCCTCTTCCGCCGTTTGAACCGCCAGTTTTTTGTCTTCTCGAAAGACAAGCGTTATATCGGTCGGCGTTATCAATGGTTCAACATTAGCCGTATTAACGGCTTCAACTTCTGAAAAATGTTGAACGATCGAGCTCAGTTGAGCCTCAAAAGCTTTTTCTTCATCCGAAGAAAGGGTCAGGCGAGCCAAATGTGCGACCGATTGAACGTTTATCACGAGTTTTCTCCTTGAGTCGAACAGAGTTAACTTCTATATCAAGCCCAGTGAAAGACGTCAAAGCGCGCATAGAAAAGCTACGCGAACTCATTCGTGCCCACGACTACAACTACTACGTTCTCGATCGCCCGGTAATAACGGACTTCGAATACGACCAACTCTATAATGAGCTTCTTGATTTGGAAAAAAAACATCCCGAATTTAGGGCCGATGATTCGCCCACCCAGCGCGTAGGCGGCCAGCCACTTCCTTTTTTCAAGAAGGAGCGCCACCGCCAACCTATGTTGTCGCTACAGAACTCATACTCTGTGGATGAAATTCGCGCATTTGACGAGCGCGTGAAGCGGTTTTTGAACACAACTGAACAAGTTGAGTATTATTGCGAGCCCAAATTTGACGGGCTTGCCATTGAGCTCGTTTACGAGCATGGTCGGCTCGTGCGCGCGCTCACTCGCGGTGATGGCGAAACCGGTGAAGATGTCACTCAAAACGTGCGCACCATTCGCGCCGTTCCGCTTGTGCTTTCGGGTGACGCCCTTAAAATTCCTCTTCTTGAAATACGAGGAGAGATTCTCATGTTTAAAGAGGATTTCCGGTCTTTAAATGAGTCTCAACAAGACGAGGGATTGACGCCATTTGCAAACCCTCGCAATGCGGCGGCTGGATCCGTTCGACAGCTGGATCCAAAGATTACAGCTAGCCGGCCACTTCGAATGTTTTGTTACGCCTTCGGCGCAGTCGAAGGGGTGCACTTTCACACGCAGGCCGAATTTGCCGGGCGCTTGACTCAGTGGGGGCTGCCAACAGCAAAACTTCATCAGACCTGTGAAAACGCCGATTGCGCCACCGCCTTCTATAGTGCCGCCATTAAAACCCGTCACTCCTTGCCATTTGAGATTGATGGCGTTGTCGTTAAGGTAAATCGAATTGATTTACAAAATGCGCTTGGGTTCATTTCGCGAAGCCCCCGCTGGGCAACGGCGGCCAAATTTCAACCGGAACAGAGCCGCACTGTCATTGAGGACATAACCGTTCAGGTTGGCCGCACAGGAGCGCTAACTCCAGTCGCCGTGATGAGGCCTGTGCGCGTGGGGGGAGTGACCATTACCCACGCGACACTCCACAATCAAGACGAGGTTGATCGAAAAGACGTGCGCATTGGCGATACCGTTATTGTTCAGCGCGCAGGAGATGTTATCCCCGAAGTCGTATCCGTCGTGGTGGATGCGCGCCCCCATCATACAAAGCCCT
>DAIDJH010000105.1 GCA_027451425.1 Bdellovibrionales bacterium
AAATTTCAACAAGCTCGCCCACCTTAAGCTCATCCGCCGCTTTGACAACGGTATTGTCAGAGCGTTTCACAATCGAGTACCCCCGCCCGACAACACGAAGCGGGCTTAAAGCATCGAGACGACCGGCCGATTCGCGGATACGGCTGGCGCGGCCCTCCACAGTCTTGAGCATTGCCGCCGAAAGTTTGAACTCATCACTTTCAAGGCGCTTGTGAAGTCTCACGATTTTTTCTTGCGGAGTCTTTATTTTTCGCAACGTCAAGTCAACGTAAACGCTTTGATCTTCGAGATAACGAAAAATCGCGTTTTCAAGCCGAACCATGAGCTCGTCGTTGCGAAATTGCAAATCACGAAGACGCTTTTGCGGATCAACGAGCCGCTGGCCTAAAGCCGTCACCCGCTCAAACCGTTGTGCAAAGCCCGAACGCCAGCATTGCCACAATCCAAGTTTCAGCGCGCCAATACGCTCCAGCGTTTCAGCTACACTTTTTGCCACAAGCTCCGCCGCCGCCGAAGGAGTGGGCGCACGTAGATCCGCGACAAAATCCGCAATGGTAAAATCGATTTCATGACCAACTGCTGAGATGACGGGAATTCGCGAGGCGGCAATGGCACGGGCTACACGCTCTTCGTTAAAGCACCAGAGGTCTTCGATCGAACCGCCGCCGCGACCCACAATCAGAACATCGATGTCTTGTGTTTTGTTGATCAGCGCCAACGCTTGAACAATCGAATCGGCCGCCCCATCGCCTTGTACAAGTGCTGGGGCAAGAGTAATTCGCGCCGACTTGTACCGCCGCCCAAGAACATTTAAAATATCTTGAAGAGCCGCCCCTGTTGGAGAAGTCACAAGCCCGATGTGTCGCGGATATTTCGGGATCGGCCGCTTGCGCGCGGGCGCAAACAATCCCTCGGCGTCCAATTTTGCCTTGAGCTGTTCGAACGCTTTTTGCAAAGCGCCGGCGCCAACCGGCTCCATGTATTCGCAAAAAACTTGGTAGTTGCCGCGCGGTTCGTACACGGTGATCTTACCGTGCACAAGAACCTCAAGCCCATTTTCGGGTTTAAATTTTAACTTTGTATTAAACCCACGAAACATGACGGCGTTGATTTGCGCGCCATCGTCTTTGAGACTGAAATAAAAATGCCCCGACGTGTGCGGCTTAAAATTCGAAATCTCGCCGCGCACCCAAATGTCGCGAAATTCTCCCTCGAGCCGCTCACGAATGAGCGAATTAATTTCAGAAATCGCATAAACGCGCGGCTCTACGGGTTCAGCCTCCGCGCCTTCATCATGCGGCGCACCTTCAGTTTCGAGATTAAACCCGATTTGTTCGTCGGAGAATTTCATTAGTCATGGGAGTAGCAGAGATTTTTGGCGTTTGCAAAGCGTGCGGTTAGCAGCGCAGGTGCTTTTTAATAGCCCGCGAACCATAGGTTTTGCAACGACCAAAGTCCGCCCACAATCAGGCAACCAATGGCCAGCCACCGATGCGCTCGCAATTGCCCAACCCAGTCCGGCGGGAGCAATTCTTCAGCACGGGCCATGATCGGCATGTGCAACGCAACCGTCACAATGGCCCCATATCCCAGAACAAAAAATGGAAATAAAAAGTCAAGCCTTTCGACGCTCATGCCGCACTTGTCGGAAGCGGCCCGAATAAAATGTAGCCCTCGCGTTTACACGACCCAACATGAGTCGAGGTCGAGCGCATCTGCATGCTCCATGCAAAAATATTTTAACGGCACACAATTTGCGTTCTTTGTTTTTAATTATAGGGGAATGTAGTATGTGTGAAGCGCTTCTGTGGTCACATGAAATGTGAACCCTATGCACTGAGTACGGGGGCTGTCCCTGGCGATGGTGTGAATGCTCACCGCGTGTGAGAATCCTAAAGTCGCCACATGGCCTACCACCTTAACAAACATGGGTTCAATGGTCGTGGTTAGGCCACAGAAGGTTTTTTACTCCTCCACCATGTCTCATTTTGAAACAGTCGGTCGATTTTTCGCGACGAAAACGCGGCAAATCCCTAAAATAATAATAAGGGAGCCAATTATGAATAAGCATATTATGTTTGGTCGCGGCATGACCATGACAATTGCGGCAGTGACGCTTGCCTTTTTCACCTCGTCGACAGGTTGGGCACAGGCGACGTCGGCAGCACTAGCAGCGGTTAATCAATCTAATATGAGCGTACCGGTTGGGACCGGCGCCGCCGGTGCCGGGAAGGGGTTCTTTAAATCCTGTGAAGGTGGCATGAACATGGTCTTTTGCGGAATGGCGGCAATGTCGTTTGCCTCGGCCATCGAAAGCTTTACGACGGGCAGTGGTGCCAATAACACAAAGAATGCTATTACCGGCTGCACGGATCCCGGCAGTATTATGTGCTCGACTCCGTCGGGCGGCCCGGGTGGCGGCACTCAACCCAGCGGTGGGCTGACTGGCTCCGGCACACCGAACAGCGCACTTACAGACGCACAAAACGCACTCAATTCTCTCAACAGCCAAGGTTACTCTTACAATCCGAAAACGGGAATGGTGAACACTCCTAGCGGAAGTTACCCGGCTGCGGATTTTGCCAATGGGCAAACAATGGCAAATGCGGGGTTAATTCCGCAATCACAAGTCGCCGCAGTCAATAAAACAATCAAGGGCATTCTCGACAAATACAAAGTGGACAGCATGGCGATCAAAGGAGGCGGAGGTGGCGGCAGCTCAGGCGCGCAGGTTCAGTTTTATGACCCAAACGCCGGTCTCTTTGCGCGAAAAAACACGAAACCAAAAGCGCAGACGGCGGGGCTGACAAGGCAACTCTCTAACGGCGAGCTGATCGGCGCGGCGAATGACGATATTTTCGCCATGATTCATAGACAATACGTGAAAGAAAATAAAGCGGGCGAGTTTATACAAAAATGAAGCGTGTCACCCAACGATGACTTGCCTGCGCAAGTGAACAAGTTCGTTGATGCGCACGTTCGCGCCAATCACCGTCGAGTCCATCACACCTTGAGAGAATCGCGCGCCGTTACCGATGACGGCAAAGTTTTGGACCTCGACACCTGCTGAAATTTCGCTATTTTCGCCCATAAAAATATAAGCCTCGACACCGCTGCCGCTAAAGCGCGCCCCCGAAGCCAACCACTGCTTTTCGCTGGCGCGGTTCATTTGGTGGCCAAATCGTTCTTGCACGGCGAGAAGCTGTCGCGCGAAGTTCGCCCCGCCTAGCTCTTTCAACGCGCGTTCTGTTGACAGTATAAATGATTTTACGCTTGTCGTATCAAGCCACAGCATTTCACGATCTTGAAAAGCCATTACCTTTTCACCCGCGCGAATGGCCGGCAGAAGACAATCGCGAAAAATATGAAACTCCCCCGACTTCGGCATAAACTCGAAAATTCGGGGAGAAAATACAAAAACTCCAGCGAAGTGCTGTGCGCCGTCAGCGCCACCGGCCGAACCGCCGTCCGTGGCCTTTTCTCCGAGCCGCGTGACGAGACCGTCGGCATTCGCCCACACTCCACCCATAGTTCGCCCAGCCTCGGGGTGCACAGTTGTAAGAAGCGTCGCGAGAGCTTTTGACTTTTGGTGAAATTCAAGTAGCGGCAAAAGTCCACGCTCGCCACTAAATAGATTCACTTCATCGCCGTTTGCGACGACAAAGTCGTCCGCCCCGAAAAATTTTTCTGCCGCGCGAATTCCGCCACCGCTGCCGAGGATTTCGGGCTCGTGCGAAAAATGAAGATTGTATTTGGCACCCGCCGCATTGCCCGCACCGACAAGCTCACGCGCGGCGAGCTCAACCGTTCGCGGCAAATGATGCGTGTTAATGACTAAATTTTTAGGTTGCAACTTTTCAATTTCAAATAACGAATACCCCAATAGCGGAACATTGAGAAACGGGATGGCGGGTTTTGCCACCTTCTCGGTGACCGGTAAAAAACGCGTGCCGAAGCCGGCGCATAAAAGCATCGCGTTCACGTGAGCCCCATAAAGTTAAACTGCATAAGGCCGTTGTCGCGAAGAATTCGCAAAAAGGCCGAGTACTCCGGATAATATTCAAGCGTTTGGGTCACTTTTTTCAATGTCGGCTCAAGATATTTCAAATAGCGCCGATCTTCACGCGTGTTGTAGAAGCTTGCAAAACTCCCGCAGGCTTTGAAACAACGCTGCACCATCTGCAGTCGAAATATTTTAGCAAAATCTTCGCGGTCGAGTGCGCGATCGCGAAACCCGTTCGCGCGGCGAATATAATAATCGAGGATTTGCCCACGAACGGAATCATTCATGTCGACATAGGAATCGTGAACAAGAGAAACCAAGTCATATTGAATCGGCCCCATGCGCGCATCTTGAAAATCGATCACGCGGACCTTGCCGTGCTTGATCATAAGATTGCGCGAATGGTAATCGCGATGGCAGATCAGCTTTTCTTCGCGGTCGAGCTTTTCGCAAATATCAAGAAAAATTCGATCAAGTTCCCCGCGCTCCACCGGCGAGAGTTTTACCCGACAAAGTTTTTCAATCAAATGCTCGCGGCCGTAATTCATTTCCCAAAGAAGCTTTTCGGTGTTGAACGCGACGCCAAACGCGACACACTCTCCAAAGCGTGGAGAAGTGGCTCGGTCGCGCGAAGCCAGATAATGAATTTTTATTAGTTCATCGATGGCCTGTTCATAGAACGGTTGGGCGACGGATTGGCTTTGACTCTCCCAAAACTTGCGCTCAAGCGTGAGGTCGCCCAAATCTTCAAGGAGCACAAGCCCCAACGCCGGTGACTTGGCAATCACCTTCGGTACTTGAACATTGTGCTTTTCAAAATGCTGAAGGACGTTGAGAAATGGGTAGCGGCCGTCGTCATGAAACGGCTCCCAAACCATGAGAACGAATGAGCCGTCACCGACCAACACTCGATAGTAGCGGCGCGAGCTTGCATCCCCGGCCAATTGTAAGGCCGAGATATTGGATGAGCCGAGCGCGTCTGTTAAAAACGCAGTCGATTTTTCATCCAACGGAGCGCCCTGCATGACCATACGTTCATGCTGACAGAATTGGCTCAGTTTGTGAATTGAAGTTTGCGCGTGGTCGCGAGCACAAAATGTGGACCGTCACTGAAATCGACATCATCCGCCCGCCTCGCAACGGCAAAAATTTGCGCTTGTTCTTGCTCGGTAAGATCGGTGACTTCAGGTATAAATACCGTGACCGGACCAAGGTTCCGCGCTGATTCGATGTCGTTCCACACTTCGCGACTTATGTCGTGAAAGTTCACCAACGCGTAGCGACCCGAACCGTGATGAAGATCAACGGCACGCCGCCAGTTTGATTCTTGATCCCCCGAAAAAAATGAAATGTGATCAGGTGAACCCTCACCCTCCGCGTCTTTCTTTTGCGCTCCCCAATTTAATGGAAATCGCTTTTGGCGATAATGCTCGAGCCGCACGACCTGACCGGATCGCTCCATCTCATCCCGCTCAAGGAGCTTTTCAAAATGCGCCACTTCGTCGTCTAAATGATCGCGCTTTTTTCGCCCCGACTGCGCGTCTTCTAAAATCTCATGTATGAGCCTTTTAAGCTCGGAAAGCCGCCCAATATTCATATAACTCCCCCCTAATACAAAACTCGTGCCGAGCTTGCGCAATTTAATTGTCAACTTTTTTGACATGCGCCTCTTGCCGCGCCCGTTTCGATCTATTCAAAATGATGGGAGAATTTGGTGTCGCGAGTTTATTGGTAAAATACTCCGCACGCATCGCGGAACTCTTTCACGCCCGATCGATTCACTATATTGTAAACAAGCGTGTAAAATTACACGTCTAGTCCTGATAGCCGACAAACTCGATGCCCCCGGCGCGCGCCTCAAGAGCAATCGCAAGAACCCCTAAGCGTGAGATCCAACCGTAGACGTTTTCCATCGGGCAGTCAGCGATTTTGACTTGCAAATCCGAAACGCAAAGGCGTTTATAAACAGCCCCCGGAGAATTCAGACTCTCATCAGGCCCCTTTTCAGCGTGCGAACGAAGAAACCCGCCCACTAGACCGTCGCCTACCGTATAAATGCACGGTTCGGCCGATCCGCCATCCGGCTCTCGAAACCGCGTGGGGATCCCTTCTTGAATAATAACTTCCGTGACATCCCGGCCGCCCTTTGCCGTGCGCATTTTTTTCCGGACTTTATTGTTCCAATCCTGAATTTCGGCGCCCGCATAAACTTGCATCACGGCAAGACCGTAAGTGCCGGAGTTATTTTTCACAAAACAAAACGGCGCGCCTGTACGCTTCAAGAATTCATCGACTTTTTTGGCAAGTTCCGCCCGGCTCTCAGGATCGTTTGCATCAAAAGGAGAATAGGCCTCGGTCGCCACTTGCAAAGACTTCGCGTCGGCACCGATTAAATCGGCGAATTCCCCAACAAGAGAGTTGTATTGTTGAAAAAAACTGAACTTTTTGCGGCGATACCAACCCAGCTCTCTTGGCGGATTGAATGGCGTTTTAAGCCCCTTGCTCCACTCCTCATATCCGTTTGAAAAATCGTTGTTGCAAACGACGAGATCTGCTTTTTGATCACCAATCCAAACTTCACCACTGCGATTCATCGCCGAGTGGACGGTTACGCTTGCCCCCGATGCGGTAGCAACACTCATCGGG
>DAIDJH010000106.1 GCA_027451425.1 Bdellovibrionales bacterium
CTCACGCTGAGCGCTTCGACGGCCGCATGGAACATGGCCGGCTATGCCCTAACCGTAAACACGCTGACTCTAAATGGTGGCACCATCACCAAAAACGGCGGCACACTGACAGTCGGCGGAACTGTCGTCGGCACAGGTTCTCTCTATGGCGGCACGGTCAATCCATAACGACGAATCCGTGGATTCCATTTGACAAAATGACCAATGTATGACATCGTCATACGTGAAAGGTCGTGGCGTCATGAAAAGCAATGCGATTACCATCCGAATTCCAGATGAAATGAAAAAAGACCTGGCAGCTTTGGCAAAAAAAGAGAAGATTCCGTTGAGCGATCTCATTCGCGAGTCGCTGAATTTATATTTGGCGGTGAAGCGTTTTCGCCAGTTAAGGGGGGCGACGCTCCCCTTTGCTGAAGCTCAAGGGTTATTGACCGACGAGGACGTTTTTCAGTTGATTTCATGAAAGTCGTTCTTGATACAAACGTTATTATTGCCGCTTTTGCGACACACGGGCTCTGCCATCTCCTTGTCGAGTCCGCGCTCGCTCACCACGAGATCGTTTTGAGCCCCGCGCTTCTCACTGAAATCCACGCCAACCTCAAAAAGAAGGTCAAACTCCCCGACGAACGCATAAAATTAATTTTGCGGTTTTTGCAAAATCACTCCGTTTTTATAAAAGATAAAAAAATTGCGGGAATTCGCTGTCGCGATCACAGCGACATTAAGGTTCTCGCGCTGGCAATTAATGGCGGCGCCGACGTCATCGTCACGGGCGATGAAGATTTGTTGGTTCTTAAAAATCGCTTTCAAGTCGATATTCTCTCGCCTCGCGAGTTTTGGGAGCGGCTACGGACAGTGTAATCGCTCCACAAATTTGGAGCGCGTGACAAAATTGATAAGCGGCGCCCGCGCCCCAAGTCTTCATTGAAACAATTCATCAAGAAATTCACGTATTGGCTTCCATCGCAAACCCATATTCAACCGAATTTTCAGAAATGGATCGCAATCGCTTTAAGTAGTTCACGACGCCGACATCGAAAAAATAAAATTTACTGGTTTGAACCTGGCAATTATTATAATAATCGCCAGGTATAATGGCACTTATATGATCACCTCGCCATGACCAAAACTCGATGATTCGAGGTTTTGTCACTGCACCTTAAACGCATAAACGACCGGCCCGGCGAAATATCCACCGCCCGGATCGGCTTTCAAGGCGGAAATATAAATCGTTTGCGTGGAGGGATCGTAAGCCGCCCCGCCGACGCCGTGCCCGGCGCTCGCAACCGGCAACTGCAACTGCCAAGCGGCATAGGGTGTGATGTCCCACATATTTTTCTGACCGTTTTTTACGGCCAATAGATCATTCGCGTCGTAAGCCCAAACGAATTCCGTATATGGGTATGCGTGAGTCCCTTTTGAAGAATTCGCGGGGTCATAGCAATACGGTTCGCTTGTCGTGCCCGGGACAATTGTGCCGGCGAGACTTTGATCGGAAGTGCCGACGCCATAGCAGGGAATGCCAAGCCCCGTTTTGCCGATAAAAAGAACGCTACGACTGCCATTGACAAATACAATCCCGCCAAAACTTGTGCTCATGTCGTAAAGCGGGTCGGCAATTGTCGAGTTACCCCACGCGCCGAGCGTTTCATGCGCTTGGGTATAGCCAACCACTGGCGTTGCCGGCACAACACTTGCCACTCCGAGCTGAGACGGATCAAAAACCGATGCTGTTGGGCCATAAGAACTGCGGCTAATAATGGGGATGCCAAACAAGCCCGTCAATACGGGGCCGCCGAGCAAATTTTGCCATTCCGTCGGGATCGGCGTCATGTATCCTGCCACCCAGCCCGGATTCATCGTACCAACTTGGTACATCCCATGGAATGCGCTAGGAGCTGAGAGATTCACGCTCGTGGTGAAATGCGAAAGCTTGGCGCAACCACCGGCATCGTAGTACCCGTAAACATCGCCGACGAGTTCGTTATTGTAAACCAACAACCCCCCGATATCTGAGCCGCTTGTGTTGCATACAGCGCCGCTCGCGCCGATGTCACTGAGATGACCGTCCGTTACGTCCGTAAAATCCTGCACCAATGTCGCCGTATTGAGGGAACCGAGGTTTGTGGAATTCACCAATGCCGGAATCGAAATCTCAGCCACCAGTTGATAATATGGCATGCCAACCATATAGATTCCGTTTCTCGCCGGATCGTAAGTGATCGCATGACCGCCGTACGCAAATCCTTGGTTGTTGGGATCACCGGTCGTCGCTTGCGGGACGCGAAACCCGCCTAGAAATTGCAAGTCCGATTGTTGGATGAGCCGCTCGGTCGTAGGGTCGCCATTGTAGGACGTGCTGGCGCTCGAAGAACCATTCGCGGAACTGGCGTTTGAAACGCTACCGTCGTTCGAGTTAAACCCGTGCGAACAATTTTGAAATAAAACGACAATCCCCGCGATCACCGCCACCGCGGCAATTTGCCGGCCGCGTGAAATCGTAGCGGACATCGTAACGCCGTTATTTTTTGTCGAACTCATCACGTCCCCCTATTTTGCATCTCACGGATGCGCGTTCAGCAACACTGCAGCGGAATGGTCGGCCAACGTAACCGAACTCACGGCGCTATAGGTTAGCGTTCCCGTATCGTTGCCGTTCGTATCGACGGTTAATATGCCATCGGGAGATGTCTGCGCCAAATAATATGTGCCACCGAGAGACACCGTAACGGAATTGCCGCTTGGGTTCACCAAAACAAATCCATTGGTGTAATTGCGGCGATAAACTCCCGTTGTTGAATCGAAAAGATTTTGTATTGAGGTACCCGCGCTCTGCGTGGGTGAGCCGATTGCAATATCGTACTCTGGATACCACTCCGCGTTCATCGTATTGTTGATACTAATGTAAGTTCGACTGCCTTTGATCAAGAGATAGCTGCCAACGGCAAACATGCGAAGTTTAGCTGACGTTACATATGTCTGCCCTATTACGGCTTGGTTACGCCCCACCGCCGCCAAAATCCTATTCATTTCAAGTTGCCAATCACTTTCTGCATAAGTGTTCGTGTTGTTGGGTACTGCAAATTGTTCAACCATCATACCGTCCGCGGGAATGATAATGTCCGGCTGATCGCGGCCCGTGATCCATGAGCCCACGTTCGGAACCAAATAATAACCTGGCAGATTCGCCTTAAGGTACGCCAACCAGTTTTGCATCATCGTCGCCCAATTATTCTCAAACGTCGCATCGACAGTTGGCAGGTTGGGATTAAAGTTTGTGGCACCAAAAAAGTTCGGGATGCTAAAGCTATCCATAAAAATACCATCGTCGTGATTGGCCGAAAGCTCCGCCTGCACCTGACCGAGCCACCAGCTTTGATAGCTGGGGTTGCTGATATCCATGATGTACCAACCAAATGAACAACTGTAGACACGGGGGCTACCGCCGTAACTAAAGAACCATTGCGGTTGAACAACGCTATCGCCCGGCCATTCCTGCACCCAGTTGTTACCATCGATGATCTGAATATAGTGGCCGTTCGGCGTACAAGTCGACGTGGGCTTTTGATATCCGAGCCCAAGACCCAGTCTATAGTGAAGAACCATGAGGTTTGGATTAATACTTCTCACCGTATCAGCGTCGTTCGTCGTAATTTTTTGTACTCCGGCGTAATGAGTGGCGACGAATTGAATTTGCGCGCTTGTCATACTTAAAAGATTAATCTGGTCGTGGAAAATGTGGATGCCCGAGGTGGTATCGGGCCACTGTCTCAAATTGGTGGTTGGAGCCGTTGAATTCGCACCGGGGTTTGCACCACCACCGGCACCGCTGGCGAGACTATCAATATTGTTACCGTTGGCACTAAAGCCCTTTGAACAATTCTGAAACACCACCACAAGCAGTGTTGAAACCCCTAACACTGCCAATGCTTTAAACAGATTTCTTGAGCTGCAATAGCGATAAAACATGTCTAGCCCCCAACCATTATAAACTGCAACCGATATGCCAAAATACTGTCTCGATTTAGATCGCCTAGCGGCTACCTCTATACCACGCCAGCGTTTGACGAAGCCCTTCGCGCAAGTGAACGGACGGCTCAAACCCAAGTTCACGCTTGGCAAGTTGAATGTCAGCAACGGAGTGCACGATATCGCCTGCCCGATTTGCTAAGTGTATCGGTTGATCCACCCGAGATTTCGGTTCAATAGCGAGAACCTCATCACGCAAAATTCGGTACAATTCAACAAGCGATGTGGCTTGACCACAGCCGATATTGTACGCGCGCCCCGTCTCCGATCTCGGTGCCCGTGCGGCAAGTACATTCGCCTCCACCACGTTTGAAACATAACAAAAATCGCGTGATTGCAAACCATCACCAAAAATATGTACGGGCTCGTTTTGCAAAAATGCCCGAATCCATAGTGGGATGACCGCCGCGTACGGTCCGCAAGGGTCTTGCCATGGTCCAAATACGTTGAAATACCGAAGGCCAATGGTTTCAATACCGTAGTTTTTTTGAATGGTTTGCGCGTAAAGTTCGTTCATTTGCTTGGTGGCCGCGTAGGGCGACAATGGCTTGCCCACCTTGCCTTCCATTTTTGGCAAGTGCGGGTCGTCGCCATAAACGGAGCTACTCGAAGCATAAACGAAGCGCTCAACCCCCGCCTCTTTTGCCGCCACAGTCATGTTAACGAATGTGTTCACGTTATTGGCATGAGTCGCAAGAGGGTTCGCGATGGATTCCGGGACAGACCCGATCGCTGCATGGTGCAGCACAATCGCCGTACCTCGGCAAAGCCGTCGGCAAATCTCAATGTCTTGCAAATCGCCTTCGACAAATTCAAAGTTTTTGAGCGCTTCAGGAGTATTTTGTTTGGCTAGCGCATCAAGGCGTTCGCGTTTGCCGGTTATGAAATTGTCAACGCCATAAACCACCTGCCCCATTTTTAGCAAGCGATTGACAAGATGAAATCCAATGAAGCCCGCCGCCCCAGTAACTACCCACTTTTTTTGTTCGGAATCTTGCTCGCGCCCCTGAACCATGGCTACACTTGTAGTATGAAACCCTGCAAATCGCAAATTATGGGTAATTGTTGATGAAAATGGACACAACCCGTTGGATTATGAAGTTGAATTTTCTCATCCTTGGACTTTGTCTTGCTGTTTACATAATGTTCGTATTGAGGCATCGGGGGCTGAGTCCGGGCGTACTGAATGCCATCGGCATTCCCGCGCGTGTTGCACGACCCGCGCATTGATGTTAAAACATTTCTTCTGCTCAGGCGTAGCTCAGCAGGTAGAGCAAGCGGCTGTTAACCGCTTGGTCGGGGGTTCGAGTCCCTCCGCCTGAGCCAAATCTCTTCAAAAAAATTCTACGATGCTTCTTCAAGCACCAATCTAGCTTTCAATCTAAACGGTTTCAGATATTCATTCAACGTCTCAGGTTTTAGCTTGCGCTTGCCGCTGAGAAATTCCGAGACATTTGGCTGCGGTACATGCGCCAAATGAACGAATTCTTTGATGCCCATGCGGGCGATTGTGTGTCGAAGAGCATCTTCAACACTGAGGCCGTCGTCGCCTTCCATCAAAGTAAGAATATAGCTTTGGGCAAATTTGGCGTTTTTAAGCTTGTGGCTTAATTCTTCGTCGTATGATTTACCGCGTTTCATAGTTCCTCCAATATTCCTTAGCTAGCCTGATGTCGCGCTTTTGCGAACCCTTGTCTCCGCCAACCAACAGTAAAATAATCCGACGCGCGACTTGGCCGAAATAAACTCGATAGCCCGGGCCGCAAGCGATCTTAATTTCAAAAACCCCATCGCCGACTGATTTCACGTTCTTTTTGGCTGCGCCCATCGCAACTCGATCGATGTAGGCGTAAATGATCGCTTGATCGAAGGGGTCAAAATCGTTCAGCCATTCGCGGCAGGGCTCTCGGCCGCTCTCAGTGAAGTAATACTCAATCTTCTTCATCTGCTTCATCTGTTCTAAATATACCTAAAATGGTATGTATAATCAAGATCAAAATAATCCACCCCATGATTGGCGTACGAATCGCAAGTTATAGTCGCCCTCCGCCTGAGCCAGTTTTTTCACATTAAAACCATACCGACAAAAAATGAAATCGTTAGCATGATGAGCGACCAAATATGGAACTCGATCCACAGATTTTTTAGGCGCGCGAGCCGAAGCGCGATTAAGTTGGCAAGTGAGCCAATGGCAAAACCGAATCCGCCTACATCCACTCCCCAAGCTAAACGTTGCCATTTTGGATGAAACGATTGTAGCAAAATGGTGGCCGGCACGTTGGATATCACTTGAGAAAACAAAAGCCCGGATTTGTAGGCGCCGAATTTCCAAGCTAAAGTTTGCATGGCCAATGACCTCACCAACGGCACCATCGCCAATGACTTAAAATCGATAAACATCAAAATAAAAATCATGAGAAGAGCCCAATCCAACCGACGAAAAACCTTTCGCACCATCACCGCATAAAGAACGACTATAACGAACAAGGCATAGCGCAAAAAACCGGCGTCAATCGCGATTAAAAACGCCGGGTACAAAATGAGCGAAATTG
>DAIDJH010000107.1 GCA_027451425.1 Bdellovibrionales bacterium
ACCGCCCCGATAGTATGACCAGGTAAAAACGGTTTCAAGTGTGCAGCCACGCCGATGGGGCCGATACCAGGCCCACCTCCACCATGGGGAATACAAAACGTTTTGTGCAAATTAAGATGGCAAACATCCGCGCCAAATTCTCCGGGGCGAGCGATGCCGACAAGGGCGTTGAAATTCGCTCCATCCATGTACACTTGTCCTCCGTGCTCGTGCACGATGGCGCAGATGTCGCGAATCGCATCTTCGAACACCCCGTGCGTCGACGGATAAGTAATCATAAGTGCGGCCAGACGATCAGCGTTTTGCGAAGCTTTGGCGCGAAGGTCAGCGACATCGATATTACCGTTTGAGTCGCATGCCACGGCTACAACTTTGAAACCTGCCATCACGGCACTTGCGGGATTTGTACCATGTGCAGAAGTCGGTATGAGACAGACATCGCGATTGTCTCCACGAGATTCGTGATAGCCCCGAATAGCAAGAAGCCCCGAATATTCACCTTGCGAACCGGCGTTTGGCTGGAGCGATACCGCCGCGAAGCCCGTCATTTGCGCGAGCCAATTTTCGAGTTGAGTTATAATCTCTAGATACCCTCGGGTTTGCGATTCTGGAGCAAACGGATGGATGTTGCCAAGCTCGGGCCAAGTCACCGGGAGCATTTCTGTAGTGGCGTTGAGCTTCATCGTGCATGAACCAAGCGGAATCATCGATTGATTCAGCGCCAAATCTTTTTTCTCAAGCTGGTGAATATAGCGGAGCATCTCTGTTTCGGAATGGTAACGTTTAAATGTCGGATGAGTCAGATATTTTGTCGAACGATAAAGCGTGTTTGGCCAGTTATTTTGATTGTTCGATGGAGTCGGTGATCGTGAGTTGTCAGAGAATGTTTTGAAGATTTCGATAATCGTGGTGACGTCTTCTTCGCTTGTCGTTTCATCGAGTGAAATGAGTAGGTCTGATTTATATTCCAATCCAAGCGTGCGACCGTCGCCTAGGTTTATTCCTTGAGATTCGAATTCGCGCAAAATCTTTTCAAGCTGTTGGCGCGAGTCAAGGTGAACGCAAATTGTATCAAAAAATGTCTTGTGTCGAAGCGAGAAACCAAGGCGCGCGAGTTCAGTCGCAAGTTGCCGCGTATTCAAATGAATGCGCTCGGCGATTTCGCGCACGCCTTCTTCGCCGTGATAAACCGCGTACATCGAAGCCATGACGGCTAAAAGCACTTGTGCCGTACAGATATTGCTTGTCGCTTTTTCGCGGCGGATGTGTTGCTCTCGTGTTTGCAAGGTCAAGCGCAATGCGGGTGAGCCGAATGCGTCTTTTGATACGCCGATAATCCGCCCAGGCATGAGTCGCAAAAATTCTTCGCGCGTGGCCATGTAGGCGGCGTGAGGTCCGCCAAATCCCATTGGCACCCCGAAACGTTGCGTCGACCCAAGGGCTATATCTGCACCCATTTCTCCGGGAGTTTTCATCAGTGCGAGCGCCATAATGTCAGCGGCAATAATGACATGAGCTTGCGATTGATGTGCGATCTCTGCGAGCTTAGACCAGTCGAAAACTTCTCCCGTTGCCGTGGGAGATTGCACAAATACGGCAAAAATCGACTCAAAATCAAGGTTTGCAAAATCTTTTGCGGAGCCTATGACCACTTCGATGCCAAGCGGCTTGGCTCGGGTTGCGATGACGGCGCGTGTTTGCGCAAAAACATCGTGGTCGACAAAAAACCGATGCCGGATATTTTTTTTCTGGGAGTGAAAACTCAGCGCCATTGCCTCGGCCGCCGCAGTGGCCTCGTCGAGTAATGAAGCATTGGCAATCGGCAATCCCGTGAAATCTGACACCATGGTTTGAAAGTTGAGCAAGGCCTCCATGCGTCCCTGCGAGATCTCGGCTTGATATGGCGTGTAGGCCGTGTACCAACCGGGGTTTTCTAAAATATTTCGCAAAATGACCGAGGGAGTGACGGTGCCGTAGTAACCCTGCCCGATATAATTTTTTAAAACTTGGTTGCGGCTTGCGACATTGCGCGCCCGCTGCAAAAACGCCTGCTCACTTAAGCCGGGCCCCAAATCAAGTTTAAAGGATGTTCGTGCGCCTTGGGGGACGGCCTTATCGATCAAATCGTCGAGTGAGCGAAGCTTAAGTGCTTGCAGCATCGACTCAATGTCATTCTTCGATGGGCCGATATGACGATCAACAAAGCGCATGAGCTTATTTTTTTACCATTACTTTTTTACGACGCGTGATTTTTTAGCCGGTGACTTCTTTCGCTTCCATTTTGTCGAGAACTTTCGCGAGGCCTGCATCAGGGAACCGCGGTGTTTAACAACTTTGGTGCGAATATCGCGTAAATGCTTTTCGGCATCGTGGCGAGTTTTTTTCAATACCCGAAGACTTTTATTAAACTCGCGATCGAATTGTTTCTGCGCCCGCGCGACAAGTTTCATTACATCGTTATACTGTTGTTCCAGTTTTTTGAGTCGCGCTTTTGCGGTCGGGCTGAGATGAGCGTTCAGGTCGAAGCTTTGAATTTCAGCTTGCACATCGGCGGCGATTTTTTGCAGCTCCAATTTAAGCTCGGCAAAATTTTTCACTTTGAGAAGTTCTTCAAAGCGCGCTGCCCAACGGCTCTCTTCAGATGCGGCGGATGCGGACGATAATTCTTGAGTTTCTGGAGTTGTTTCTTGATTTTCGTTTTGATTCATACTCAACCCTCCGCGGGTGAATTTCGTGAAATACTGGTGTAAAGTCAAGTTATGTCGAATTATCCACCATGCCCAAGCGGAGTGTATTCTCTGCACCGGTTATTCGCTTGCCAAGTTCTAACTGAGCGGTTGCTGACAGTTGGCGGCCGTCTAGAGTGTAACGCTCAAACCAACCCCCGACTGGTCGATGCCGGAGGCAAACTCGAACTTCCGCACGACTTTTGTCTAAAGACGGGAGCCAAGCCGCATGAAACGTGGCTTGTTTCGTTTTACCGTAGGGAGCTAATCAACAAAAACAATTGGTGGAGTGTGGGTCAAGTTGTCAGCGCGAGTCGCTTGACCGCTCCACTGCGAGAGATCGACTGGCAACTCCCTAATGAAAATAAAATTTTGGCTTGGGGGCCGTTTGTCGATCAGATCAAACGCCATTTAAAAGCTCGCGGTCTTTTTGAGGTGACGACTCCTTCACTTGTGCAAAATCCAGGGATGGAGCCTGAGCTTGAACCATTCACGGTTATCGCCGATCGAAAGTTATTTTTGCCTACGAGCCCGGAGTTGCATTTGAAGCAGCTTCTCGCGCTTGGGTACACCGACATTTTTGAAATTAAACCGGTGTTTCGCAAAGAGGAGCTGACCGATATTCACGAGCCGGAATTTCATATGCTCGAGTGGTACCGTGGGTACGCAAACCTCGACGCGATTGCGGACGATTTGCTCTCGCTTCTCATTGAAATTGCGGGGATCGAGGCGAAAAATGTTCGCCGTACCACGATTCGCGAACTGTTTAGCTTTGAGGGTTTTATGCTCCGCCCGGATACGTCATCCAGCGAATTATATAATTTGGCTAAAGTACTCGAGCTTCACCCTAGTACTCAAATGGACTGGAATGACCTTTTTCATCTGATATGGATTGCCAAAGTTGAACCGAATCTACCAAAGGAACCACTTTTCGTGCGGGACTACCCCCCATCGCAAGCGGCACTGGCTCGGCTCAACGATCACGGCTGGGCCGATCGACTTGAATTTTATTGGCAGGGAATTGAAATTGCGAATGCATTTCACGAATTGAACAATCCCGTCGTGCAGCGTGAGCGGTTCGAGCGTGATCAAAAGAAACGGATTGAGTATGGCCGAACTCCGCTTGAGATCGATGAAAATTTTATGGCTGCACTCGAATATGGACTGCCGCCTTCAGGCGGGATTGCCCTTGGTGTTGATCGATTTTTTATGCTTGCGCAAGGTGAGCGGCATTTGCGGGATTTGCGTGCGTTTCCGTTTAGCCACCAGTTCCGCGATTGATGTCGTCGCGCAACTCTTTGCCCACTTTAAAAAACGGTAGCTTCTTTTGATCGACTTCGATGATTTCACCTGTGCGCGGATTTCGACCTTGGTAGGCCTCATACTCGCGATTGACAAATGAGCCAAAGCCACGAATTTCAATGCGATCGTCGTGTACTAGAGCGGCGATCATAGTTTCAAATATTGTGTTGACCACAGTTTCAGCTTTGACTCGGGTGATCTGGGCCTTGTCGGCGATGATATTGATGAGATCGGCCTTGGTCATTCGTTCTATCCTTTTGAATTCACTCAAATTGTAGGTCAATCACAAGGCACCCTCCAAGTTGATTCTTGCATCGCCGGGTGATTTCGCCAAAGCGCGCCAAAAAGGCCGACTCTTGGCTAGTTGAAAGTAGGCGTGAAGCAGAAGCTCCACCATTTTTTCGGGGTTAAAGAGATCGGTTACTTTTTGATGTGCCTGTTGGCCGATTTCGGCAAGAGACAGCTCGCCGTTTAGCAGACTTGTGATCAAGTCGGCAAGGCCGTTCACATCGGCTGGGCGTACTAAAAAACCATTTTTTTTATCGTCAATGATGGTGGAGATTGGGCTCAACTCCGACCCAATGACCGTTTTCTTTTGCGCCATGGCCTCTAGCATCGTCGGTTCAAAACCGGAAGTTCGCGAGCTCAAATTCACGTACACATCCGATAAGGCTACGACATCCGTGATCTCTTCGATTGGTAACGCTCCCGTGAATACGGTTTTATTACCAAGTACCAAGTTGAGTGTTTCAAACTCGATGCGATCGCGGAGCGGGCCGTTGCCAATAATGATCAGTCGGGCATTTGGTTTTTTGATGACGACGGATTGAAAGGCGCGCAGGAGGTTGGCAACTTCGGCTAACTCGGTCATATCGGTTTGGGTGACAATGACGTGGGAGTTAGCGGGTATGTCATATTTTTGTCTCAAAGTATCCGATTTTTCTCGAAGCGTGGTTTCAAAATAGTCGAGCCCATAGGGTACAACAAACGTCTTTAGATCGGGGTACATGTAGTACCGCTCCAGCATGATCTTTTGTTGTGGCGTTGCAACGAACACTCCGTCCGCAGTTTTTAAAATGGCTCGATCGCCGCCGTAATAGGTTGTCATGAATTTATAGAAAAGCGCGAGCGCGGTCGTCAGTAGTCCGCTCACCGTTTCTTTGGCCATTCCCAATATCGAAAAAATCTGCGCCATTTGTACCGCCGAAACGTCATAGGCCATTATGATTTTAAGCCGCCGCCGCTCACGCGCGATCAAAAGCCCCGAATCGTCGAGGCTGTGCACGATATGAAAGGGTTTATTGGCATGTAGTTCTATAAATTTACGGTGGAGCAGTTGGGGAAATTGCCGTATAGCCACCCCTTTTCTCTCGCCCAAAAAATAGGCGCGTACACGATCGGCTACGATCTCCGGCCGCCCGCGCGGATTTTGCCACGACAACACCGTGACCTCATGGCCTTTCTTCGCTAGCCCCCGCGCCACGGGCCACAAATAATTTTCCTCAGAACCCCGCCCTGGATAGGGGAACTTTTTGGTGATGAGACAAATATTGAGTTTTTCAGGTACGTGGGGGCGAAACATGAACCTATTATTTCAAAAGCGCGACGATTCTGTCGAGCACATTCCGATTGGCCTCGGGGAGTGATAACGTTTTCAATTCGGGCGGCGTGAACCATTTGAGTTCAGAGTGATGTAGGGGTTCGGGTTGCCCCGTCCAGTAGTTCACTTCATAAAATAACAATAGGACTCCGACTTCGCCATAATGGTGAGCGGTTGCAAAATGAAGCGGGCCGATCTCCGCATTGATGCCGAGTTCCTCTCGAAGCTCTCGCGTCAGCGCGTGCTCGGGTTGCTCGCTCGTTTCGATTTTGCCGCCGGGGAACTCCCATAGACCAGCAAGACTACCGCCCTCGGGGCGGCGGCCGAGTAATACTCGATTTTCACGGCGAATGATCGCCGCGACAACGGGTAACCATCTCTGTTTTTTCTGCGCGTCCTGCGACTTCATGAAAAAATCCTGGCCCATTAAACACCAGCGCAGAGTAAATCTGTACCAGTTGTGCGCCCAGACGAAGTCTTTCAAGAACGTCTTCAGCCGTCATTACCCCGCCAACGGAAACAATTAGCTTGTCTGATGGTGTGTTTAGACCGCGCGCATGCAGGTGCTTTACGGTGAGTTTCAACAGCTCGATTGAACGCGCGGCTAACGGTTCGCCAGAAATGCCGCCATCCGTTGGGTATTGGGCGGCCAAAAGTTCAGAACGTGCCAGGGTCGTGTTGGTGAGAGCCCAACCAGACACTCCCGCTTCATTTGAAGCGTCCAGAATCCTAAGCAGCTCTTCATTTGTGACCTCCGTCAAACCCAAGCAGTGGTGCTTTCCAATCGCCGGCTGCGTCGCGTATCGCGGCTATTTCCACGAGCACGCCGCTGATGCGTTCGCCGCTCGCCTGAAGCGCCGCGGTTACGACGTCCTGGTCGAGGGCGTACCAGCCTACTCGACGCTCGGCCATCTGCCCGACCCGGTCATGAG
>DAIDJH010000108.1 GCA_027451425.1 Bdellovibrionales bacterium
TATCCTGTTTTCCGACGCTTGCTTATGAATCAGCTTGAAAACGAAAAATTGAAAATTCGTCCGACATTTGAGTCGGATAACGTCGGCACGCTCAAGCGCGTAGTCGAAGCGGGAGTGGGTTGGGGATTTTTACCGGCGCACAGTATTCGCAAACAAGTGAAGACGCGACGACTTCATCGCGTGCATGTCGACGAGTTGAAATATGCAGTGAATATCAATCTTTATTCATTGAAGTCGCCGTCGATACAGCCGATGGCGGACACCTTCTACCGAGCGATCCAACAGCAATTGTTATCATAGCAGGGCGTCGTACGGCAGATCCAAGCGCGAGCCGACAACGCGCACGATTTCGGCGGCCGTTTCTTCGAGAGCGCGATCGGTGATATTGAAAACTGGCCAACGGCGATTTTGTTTGAATAGAGAGGTCGCGTAATCGATTTCTTTAAAAATATGTTCGCGGTTGGCATATTCGCTGGCCGGGTCTTGGCCGAATTTTTCCAACCGTTTGCGGCGGATTCGCAGCAGAGTATCCGCGTCGATCATGAGACCCACCACTTTTCGTTGATCGATTTTGAACAGCTCTTCGGGGAGTGGGACGTTCAAAACGACCGGGATATTAGCGACTTTAAACCCTTTGTGACTTAAAAAAATCGATAGCGGCGTTTTACTCGTGCGACTGATGCCGACCAAAATGATATCGGCTTGATCCAGTTCCGATAGAGTTTTGCCGTCATCATGTTTGACCGTGTATTCGATCGCATCGATTCGTTTAAAATACTTGTCATCGACGGTACGAAGAATGCCGGCCTTCGGGTCTTGCGCGCTTTGCCCGAAAAAACCTTCGAGACCGTTCAACAAAGGTCCCAATAAATCAATTGCGATTACTCCTTGGCGTGCAGCTTCATTTTGAATATGGTGCCGCAACAGCCGGCTCACAACGGTAAATACAATCAAGCCTTTTTTGTCGACGGCTTCGGTAATGATTGGGTCGACCTGTAGTTCCGTACGAACATTTTTGCATTTCACAATGTGGATATCTTGGTTCGCATATTGGACAATGCCCGCTCGCACCATTTGGCTCGCCGTCTCACCCGTGCCGTCGGATATTATAAATAAATTGCGGATGGGAGCTGTCATAAATTGACGACTGAAAATTCGTCTGACGTTGAAGGCGGCCAGTATTTTAAGAATATGGCGGGATCGATTTCGGATGATAAAAACAAACGGATTCGGGGTTTACCCAAATTTTCCCAGACAGAGCGGGCATTTTGCACCCAGTCCGGCGGTTTGGCTCCTGGCAATTCTACAACTATATTGGTGGGCAGTCGGTCGCTCGCGATTACGGCAAGTGGCGAAGTATCTCGATTTTTTTCGTGCTCAGAGAGTAATTCATTCATTTGATTTTCGGTCATGATTCTTTTTATTTCGTGCGGGAGTTCTTTTACTATTCGATGTCGAGCCCGCGAAAGTTGAAAGTTGAGATACCAGTCCATGCGTCGGATAATGGGATTTTGCGAAGCTGTCGCGGGCACAATCCAGAGGTCTGATCCGGGGCTAAAAGCATGGGCGCGATTGATGGTCAGCAAATGATTCTCCTGCGGTTGTGCGCATATCTACAGCGCACGTTTGCGCACATCATCGAGGATGCCGTTGATGAAATGCGCCGATTCAGTACTCCCATATTTTTTTGCGAGTTCCACGGCTTCGTCAATGGCAACTTTGAATGGGACGTTATCGGAGATCATTTCGAAAACGCTTTGGCGGAGTATGCAGAGATCTACCGGTGAGATGCGCTCAATCTTCCAATTATGACTGGATTCGCGAATGAAACTGTCGATTTCATTACGGCGAGTGTCGACGCCGTTGAGCAAAACTTCGGCATATTCCCAGGCTTCATCGGCGGCAGAGATGTAGCCGCGAAAATATTTTAAACTTGTGTTGACGCTCATTTCAGGAGTGAACTCGCGCTGAAATAAAATTTGTAACGAAATTTCGCGTGCTTTTCTTCGTGGGCTGTCGTTAAATCGTTCTTCACTTTTCATTCGCGACAAGCTAAGGCGCTTTGCACCACGGGTCAATTTTCGCTTGTCGATTTCATTGGCACGTTGCAATAATGGAGCGCATGACGAAAAACGCATTGGTTAGTATTTTTACTGGGCTGTTGTTAGCCACCTTATTTTTTAGTGGGGCCAGGGGCTTTGGTCAAATTTTGATCGACAACGGCAGTGGCGCTGCCACCTCTAATTCCGGCACGACTATTTCTGAATCGCCGGATTCTACGGGCTTATCGAGCAGTTCACAGAACGATTGGGATGACTCCCACGCCGATTCTGTTCGTACGGGTAAGGCTGCGGCACGGTCTTATTTTGTCGCCCGAGAAGAGCACGAAAAAGCCGTACGCAATGGTGCCGATCGCGAACCGAATTCCATTTCGGACTCAGGCAGTCAGCACTATCTGATGGTTGGCTTTGGCACGTTCCTTGATGACAAAGCCTGGGCTTGGGGATCTCCACACGAGAACAATGTGGGATCGATGATGTTCAACGTCACTTACCGTGTTAACGAATGGCCCAATTCCATGGATTTGTGGTTTCGTGCAGAATACCTCACGTACAATTTGACTGGAGGCGAAGCGGGGCAGTTGGGCATGATGCCGATAGTTGTCTTCCCCGATGCGCGCAGTAACTTCCCGATGTACTTTGGCGGAGGTCTTGGGCCTGGTATCTTTTTGCGTCAGATTAGCGGATCGGGGGATCTCGCCTTGAATTACACAGTTATTATTGGCGTGCGTTTTCCGAATCTTTTCCCTCGTGGGGGATTATTTATGGAGTCGGGTTACAAGGGACTAGTGAACGTTATGAGTCAAGGTCAACAGCAGGGGGTTTATCTCACTGCTGGTGGCGTTTTTGTGTTTTAAGAGCTAATGAAATTTCCTCGACCTGTTGAAATGGCGTGTATCGCCGCTGTTCAAAGTATTTTTACTGAAAAAAAATATGCGGATAAAGTCATCGAGCATGCACTCCACACGCAGCGTAAGTGGGGAGCCCGTGATCGGCGCATGTTCGCTGAGACTGTCTACGATATTGTTCGATGGCGACGGCTTTTGGCGGCGCAAGCTGAGTCCGAAGATGCGAGCGCGCTGGTGGCCTTTTACGTAGCTAAAAAAGAGACGTTTCGTTCACACTTGGACGATTTGCCCCTGGCGATTCGTGAATCGTTTCCAGATTGGCTGGTTGCGCGTCTCACGCAAGAGACCGGGCTTGAACGTGCCTCAGCACTCTTGCATGCGTTGAATGAGCTCGCCCCACAATTTTTACGGGTGAATGAGCTAAAAGCCACTGTGCAAGAAGCTCAAGCGCGGTTGAAGGATGAGGGGATTGAAACAATTTTTGATTCAGGGGCCGCACTTCAGTTGGTCAAGCGACAAAATGTGTTTCGGTCGCGTGCATTTCAAGACGGTCTTGTCGAAATGCAAGATGCGGGGTCTCAGTTGATTGCGCCGTTTTTAAATCCGGAGCCGGGCGAGTTTGTGATTGATGCGTGCGCGGGTGGAGGGGGCAAATCCCTGCACTTGGCGGCACTGATGAAAAATCGCGGGCGAGTGCTGAGCTTGGATATTCATCAATGGAAGCTCGAAGAATTGAAGAAACGAGCTCGCCGCGCCGGAGCGTCCAACATTGAGACGCGATTGATCGATTCGACGAAAGTGATTAAGCGCCTTGAGGGTAAAGCAGATCGTTTACTCCTCGATGTGCCGTGCTCGGGCACGGGCGTGATACGCCGTAACCCTGACGCCAAATGGAAGCTAACTCCAGAAGAACTGGATCGGCTGGGGCTATTGCAGCTCGAGATTTTGGAGAGCTATTGTCCAATGGTAAAGCCAGGCGGGATTATCGTTTACTCCACGTGCAGTGTTTTGCCTTCTGAGAGCCTATCGCGCATACAAGAATTTGTGGAGCGTGCAAAGGGTGCGTATCAGATTGAGACGCATTGGCAGGTGTCTCCGATTGAGACGCAATTTGATGGTTTTTTTGCATGTCGCATATCTCGTGCGTTAAACTAAAAACATGAAGAAACCGCTCCTTTCACGAGTGATACCGATCGCCGCGCTCGGTCTGCTTGTTCTTTTTAAATTCGAAAACTGCGCACCTGTTTCAAAATTTGCGGGGCCTTCGAGCGGATCTTCAAACGGCAATGTGAAAATCGTCGATGGCACTTACCAGCAATCGCCTGTTGAGTTTTTGGCCCCGTCACAAACCGTCACGTCGCCAACAGCGACGGTAAAAGGTGTTTGTGTGGGAGTCGCTGATGGCACCATCGTCAATTGGGCGATAATCCCATCTCAAAATCCCAATCAGGTGATTAATTCCGGGCAAGTTGAGTGTCAAAGTGGTGGGTTTGCAGTCTCACTGAATGGCCTCAATTTTTCGTCATGCCAGGATGAACTGGAAGTTCGAGCCGCGACTATGGATGATACAAGTCAAACTGCGGTTACGTTTTTAGCGCCGGACTGCCCTTCGGCGATCCAATAACTTCTCCGTCGCGCATACTGATTTGGCCGCCGACAATTGTCGAAACCACCCACCCTTGAACAGTAAAACCGTCAAACGGTGTCCAGCCGCAGCGACTTTGAATCCATGAATTTGTGATAATTTTTTTAGCCTTCAAGTCAACGAGGGCAAAGTCGGCGTCTTTGCCAATCTCGATGCTCCCCTTTGAACTCAACCCAAACAAGCGGGCGGGGTTGGACGAAGTTAACTCGACTAGACGTGTGAGACTCAGGCGCCCTAAATGAACATGATTGAGCATGATCGGCAAAAGAGTTTGCACGCCGGCCATGCCGGATGGCGACTGTGGATATGGTTTATTCTTTTCAGCCAGGGTATGAGGCGCGTGATCCGAGCCAATGGTTGTCGCAAGACCATCACGAACAGCCGTCCAAAGCGCATCTTGGTGGTGTTTGTCGCGAATCGGTGGATTCATCTGCGCGCGCGTCCCAAACTTTTCGTAACATTCTGGGGCTGCTAATGTCAGATGCTGGGGGGTTATTTCAAACGTAAGGTGGCCAAACGGATTCGAGGCCTCGGCTTTGCAATTACGTTTAAAAAACTCAATCTCTTCTGCCGTCGAGATGTGCAAAATGTGTACGCGTTTACCGTATTTTTTTGCAAGTGCGGTGATTTTTTTTGTGGCGATCAACGCCGTCTCAACATCACGCCACTCAGGGTGCATTTCGACGTGACCGGGGTTTTCTTCGACGAGATGGCGGCGCACTTTGAGGCGGGCATCGTCTTCGGCATGAACTGCGAAGGGGCGCGTAAGTTTGGAGACGGCCGCTTCTAAATTTTCGTCGGAACCGATCAACAGGTTGCCGGTCGAACTGCCCATAAAAATTTTCACTCCGCAAACGTGCGGCAATTTTTCTAGCTCGGCCAGCTTATTGATATTGGACGGTGATGCTCCCGCATAAAACGCGTAGTTCACCCAAGAACGTTTTTCAGCGCGGCTCATTTTGTCTGCGACATCGATTGCTGTTAGCGTCGGGGGCTGGGTGTTGGGCATATCAAAAAATGTCGTGACACCGCCGAAGAGGGCCGCGCGCGAGCCGCTCGACAGGTCTTCTTTTTCGGGAGAACCCGGTTCGCGAAAATGCACCTGCGTGTCGATAGCACCGGGGAGCAGTGTTAAACCGCGGGCTTGAATTTCGGCTTTTCCGTAAGCGCTGCTGAGCGATCCAATCGCGGCGATTTTTTTATTACGAATTCCGACGTCGGCAGACTCTACGATCCACTCGTGCGGAATTTTTCGATGAGGTGCGACGATCGTGGCGTCGCGAATCAAAAGGTCGAATGCTGCATCGTCAGCCATATCCTAGAACTAGCATGAGCCTCGACTGAAGACTAGGCTATTGTGCCGGTATTGACGGTGAATTCATTGCTCAACGACAATATAAGGGTGAATCTAGACACATTTTTGCATTTCATTATTTTGCACAACGAAACCATTATTTTACTGACCATCGGCTTTATTTGTCTACTTTCAGTGTACGTCGTTTTTCGACAAGTTTTCGGGCCGAAATCAAGCTCGGCAGACGACAGCGCCGACTTTTCAAAAATTGAGGAGTCGCTCAAGCGGTTGCTGAATCAGACAAACGTTGCGCTACAAAACGTGAGCGATGAGGCGAAAGCGGGCGGTTCTAACGGAACTGTTGTGGGCGGCGGGGCGGCCAGCCACGAGACCCTGGCGTTGAAAAAGGAGCTTGAGGCGCGGGCGGCGGTGATTGAGGCGTTGAAAAAGCAAGTCCAAGAGGCGCAATCCGGCGATAGTGTGTCGGCTGAACTTCTGGCTAAGATAAAAGATCTTGAGGGTAAACTTGCCGAGTACGAAATTATCGAAGACGACATCGCCGATCTTTCGCACTACAAAGAAGAAAATGCCCGGTTGAAAACGGAACTCGAACACTTGAAGCGTGGTGGCCCCGCGCTCGTGGATCAATTTGCGAACGCTATGAATGGTGCAAGTGCCGCCGC
>DAIDJH010000109.1 GCA_027451425.1 Bdellovibrionales bacterium
GGGTCGTTCACATTATCTTTTCGAGCTGTGATCGCTGAGACGCGTTCAAACATCCAAGCTGACGAGCCCGATTCGCCGAGACTGCCGTTGTGACGTTTAAAAATATTGCGGAGTTCGCCAACAGTGCGATTTTTGTTGTCGGTTTGACATTCGACAATTACGCCGACACCGTAAGGGCCTAAACCTTCGTAGGTGAGTTCTTCGATTTGCGATCCGTCGTCAGAAAGACCCGCGCCTTTTTTAATCGCGCGCTCGATGGTTTCTTTCGGGCACGACACTTCGCGAGCGGCGATAATGGCGAGTTTCAAACGCGAATTGCCTTCAGGGTCAGGACCGCCGATCTTTGCGGCGACCGCAATCTCGCGCGCCAGTTTCGTGAACATTTGGCCCTTTTTCTGAGCCACCGCCTCTTTTATGGAATTCTTCCAACCCGCGCCCATGGTGGTTCTCCTCCACGCGCAGGCACGCATGACAGCTGTTACCTCGCGCATTGACCATAAATCTATAACGGACGGCGCGAGATTTCGTCAACTACTGTAGATAGGCAATCATCAAGCCGCAGTCTTTTTTCGCAACCACAGTTGGTGTTTTTTATCGAAATCAGACGGGCGTGAGCCACGTTTATCAATAAGTCCTTCTTTGTACCACTCAAAGTGTTCCTGACAAAAATGCATGCGTTCCACCGATTTTTTGCAACCCTCAGCAACACAAAAGTCGGTTGAAGTCTGGGGGCCCTTCGCTTGGGGAGATTTATTTTCTTTTGCCATTTATGCACCTCACGCTTTCACGGAATCTATCGGTTTGAATGGGCGCAATCATTAGGGCAGCTAGACTGTTGGCTTGATGATGGCGTTATGGCCGTGCGCCAGACGTATTTGCCGCGTTTTGATATATGGAAAGCCAAGTTGGCTCGATGGCTTCAGGATTCACGTAAAGTTCAAACCGGTTAAGGGGTAATTTTCGAATATAACTTGCTTTTTGCATCTCGGGGAGTGAGCTGCTGTTGAGCGAATTCAAAACGCTGGCAGAATGATCCAACTCCACAAGCTGTCTGTTGATCGAAGGGCGTAAAAACGCATTGAGTAACTCGTTAGCTAATTCGATATCGCCCACGGCATGACTAACAGCTAGATAATTCACCCACAAAACACCTTTTTCTTTCGGCAGTACAAATTTATAGTCGGGATGTTTCTTTAAAAATGTGGCGGCGCGACCACTCGAGATTTGCGCGACTGTAACCGAACCATTGGTTAAAAGCGAAGTCGGATCGTTAGTCAGAGCTGAAATTTGCCCGGCAAATGCATGCACGGTTTTTGTGAGTTCGGTCGTTTGATCGGTTTTTGCCCATGTACTTACAATGGGTTGAATTTTGGTGATGAGATTTAAAAACTCAATCGGGGAGTCCATCAATGAAATTTTCGCTCTTGGTTGTTGCAGTGCCGGCGACGATCCATTGCCGCCTGATTCGACGTTGAACAATGTCATTAAACTGTCGCCATCCCATTTGGCGCGCGCGGGGTTAAATAAAAATCCGCTGACTCCCCACGAGACGGGAATAAAATATTTACCGCCAGGGTCAAAATCGAGATGTTGAAAATCGATTGATATTTGCTTCATCGACGGGATGGTTTTGCCATTTATGGGCGACAAAACGTTCTTGATAAGAAACGAATGCATAACAAAACTCGGCAATTCGACAATGTCATAGTTATCGGAATGAGAAAGCAATTCTCGCAGGAGATCGATTTCGGCGGGTTCTTCTGTCACTTGGAGATCGGCGCTTAAGCGTCGCTGAATAGTTTTGATTAAAGGACCGGGTAAAAAGTTTTTTAGCACAAGCAGGCGAATTTCCGGGCCGTGCGGGTTGTGTGCAATTCTTTGCTCGTGACGATAAAAACTCCACCAGGCACCGAGAGAAAACGAGAATACAACAACGAGAACGGTGGTTTTCAAAAATCGCGAACGCATCCGCCTTAGGATAGGGGACGCGTTCGTAGGCGGGCAAGAGAAATTATTCGCCGTTAGGATGATATTACTGACCGTAAGCCGCGGGCGCGAAATTCACATTGATCGTCGCACCTGCCGGCGGGATCCAAGCGCTGCCGATGAAAATAACACTGTTGCTGGTGCTGTCGTAAGTGAAACCACCGTTGTTGGCTGGGTTATTCGCTTCATTCGGCACGTTTGCGCCATTAACGCTTACGACAATTGTTGAGGGATCCGGTATGCGATCAAGTTTAAACGCAGTCGATAGAGACAATATTCCATCGGCAATTGAGGCGAGTTGCGAACCGTAATTTCCGCAAATATCGCCCTTTAGACCTTGCACGTAACTCGGTAAGCCTTGGTTCACTTGATCCACCATCTGGTCGTAGCGTTGGCCAATGATGGAGGTCATTGAGCCAGCGGCAAGGCGAGACTGCTGACAGGTTGTATCTTGTACTGCAATCGCTGAAACCACGTAGTTGCGCGACGTCGATGCCGAACCCGTGAGTGTATCGAGGTAACTCACATACGAGCCGACAGTATCGAGAGTAGACGCCGTATAATCGTGATCGGGGATACCGCCTGAATAGAACCAACTGTATTCGGGGCGATTCGCTCCGCTAAAGTCGTCCTCATCAGACAAAATGATGATAGAAGTAAAGGCACCGGACCGCATAAAGCCGGAATTGAGCGAACTATTCAAAGCGTCGCGCATACTTGAGAAAGCTCTCTCGTCACCGCTGCCTTCTTCGCCTTCTCTTGCGTTGTCGACAAATACAGTGTCGAGATTCAGCGTCGTCGGGAGTATAGTGTAGATCCCCGACTGGGCACACTGCGGACAAATAGAATCAGAGTTTATGCCGTCACGGAATTTAGCAAGTGTCGGATTATCCTGAAAATTTGCCTCCGATAAATAAGTATCGGTTGTTGTCACGGCCATCTGAAAGTCGTACTGAGTCGATTGAGAAGTGAAGGCTTGAATGAAACTTTGATAATTAGCAACCATTTGTTCTTGCTCGGGGAGCATCGAGCCGGAGTTATCGATTACCCATAAAATATCCATTTTGGGGTCAATTGTAGCTGAATTTTGTTTAAATGATTGGCCGGCGGGCAATAAGTCAAAGGAACTGCCTTTGTTGCCGCATCCAGCGAGAAACCCGCCGATTGCGATCAGCGTTAACAAAAGTTTGAGTTGATACGCTTTCATTTTTCCCCCTTAAGCCAGGCCGTCGTAGCTAGACCAAAGTCATGCTTCCGTTATCGGGACTTCAACATGAAGCTTAAATTTCAACTTGTGGCTGCAAGCTCTCGACTTCATTCGTGGAATGTGCCTTTCGCAAACTGAGGCGACTTAGCTAGGCGTCGTGACTGAAGAAAATAGAAGCGGAATTTTTGGAAAATCACAAAGTGTCTAAAAGTTCGACTTTTACGATCTATTTCTGTCGCAAAATGATATTCTGGAATTGCCCTTCTCAGGGCCAGAAAGGAGGTGGTGTGATGGCAGAGAGTAACTCAACCATTTCCACGGAGGTACGTGTCTCTTAACAAGACACGACTCTTTCGGGGGGCTGGGGCAGCTTAAACAAGCGCCCAGCCTTTTTTATTTCGTCGGCCATGGCCGAGGATTCTGTCAAAAGAATGTTTTTTTATTGGCACATTGCAAATTGCGCCAATCAATCTGCCCGCCAAGAGCATCTTGATAGTGAAATTGCCAAGCCCGGGCATTGTTCGAGTAAAAAATGAAAATTTGATGACTGCCCGATGTGGTCGCCGCTTTTTCAAGTTTAAAAATATTTGCGCAATTGACCCCGCTCATGCGAAGTACCGAACAACCCTGCACGGACGGCCAATCAATCATAACCGTATGCGCGTTTAGACATTGAATCTCCAGGGAGGGATCTTGATGATTTTTGACGACTAATCCAGATTGATTGAGCGCGGCCTTTTCAAACCAAATCCCATAAAATGGCCCACCGGCCAACTCTCCACCTCTGGCCCATACTGCTGAACCAATAGTCGTGACCATGGCAGCTAAACACAATGACAAAATTGTGTGAATGATCCTCATAATTTACTCCCGGTTCATGAGATCCTCACAGCTTTCGACTCGCGAAGATCCATAAAAATTTTTATTTGCGAGTGAACCCAAGCGCTGATACCGCCCGCTCGCGATATTCTGTTGTAGCAATTCGGGGTGTTGATAATCGAGAACATTCGCGTGTTGCGAAAGCGTGTATTTGCCGCCACGTCGATCGATGTGACGGGGACCGCCCACGGCTACGACGTGACCTGTTAATTTGAGAACATTCGCGCCGAGTCGGACAATCGCCTTACCAATACGCGGGAGATGAACGTCTCTAATATCGCCAACCAAAGCGCGGATATTGTAGCTCGTTTTGACGGCCACCATTCCAAATTGCTCGTGCTTTTTAAATGACATCACTTCGATGGGAACGCGAGTGGGAATGCCGGGCGTGTGAACGGGTAAAGTTAAATTCAATTTTGGGTCGAGTTTTTGAATTTTTTCTTCGCGTTTTTTTTGCGCCTTTGCTTCAATTCGACTCGCGCGGGTATTGGCTTTGAATTCGACATTGACGCCGTGGCGTTGATAGATTTGCTCGCGACGATCGGAAATCACGAGTTGCTGCTCAAGCGCTCGTGGTCCGTCATCGCTTTCGAATTGCGTATGGTGGTATTCATCAAATTCGATAGGAATTTGATGGTCGGAAATAAAATCAACCGTCTGCTCGATAATTTGCATTTCTTGTTCAGGGGTAATCAAGCGGTTGTGAGCGGCAATTCTTTCTTGAATATCGTAATGAAAAATTTCATTTTCAACGCGAAGGAGCGCTTCACGCACGCCCCGGCGTCCGTAATAGTCGAGAATTTTCATATTGAAAATAGATCCTGTAACAAGAATCCCATGCGCGAGTTCTTCTTTGCGCATTTTCACAACCCAATCTTTTAAAACTTGCCGCGCATCTTTTCGCGTAAGCGCATATTCGTCGACATAAGTCGGCGTGCCATCTTTGAATTTTACCGCATATTTCTTCCGAGCTTCTTCTTGCTCTTCAGCAGTCAAAAGATAATCAGATGGTCCTGGCAAATGGGCGTTCACGTCAAATATGGGGTTGAGATAACCTTTGGCTTTGGCGAGACGCAAAATATAATCGACAACTTTTGGCGTGTACCGTGGGTCGCGAAGGTAATCCCGCGCGATTAGCTTCTCCACATCTTGCCAATGATCGTTTTCTAGTTTTTTGTATTCGTTTAGATCGAGCGGTTGTTTTCGCGCTTCGCGAGCCCATGGCTCAAGGGCTTCGTCAGGAGCAACGGCCCGAATCGCCAGCAGTGCTTGAAAAACAACCCCGGTCATTTCTTTGTATTTTGCAACCGCCATCCAAGTACGATCGGGGTTATGTCCCGAATAAAGGTGCAGCAATGTCGTCCAGTATCCGGCATGTCCAAAACTGTCTTCAAGCACGTGAATAGCCAGGGCAAGTTTGAACCAGTTGCCTTGACGCAAACCTTCGTCGAGCAACCGTGACGCCACGGGATGGTTCGGCTCAGCCGTCGCCGTAATTTGCGCGCTCGCGTGTCCATCTTGAGTCACGTTCTGAGCTTGAAAAAAGCGCGTTGGGGCATGATAAAGCCGGCGTAGCAATTCTCCGGTAATGGGTAGGGGGCTCATGGGGGTACTCATTATTCCCTGATCGACCCATTCAGCTCCCGTGCAGAAAAATTTTGCGTATTCATTTGTAAACCCCACTCGCCGGGCCATTTCATAGGTGTCGTAGCAATGCGTTTCGGTTTGATAAGCGTGAACGGTGGGTGACGCTCCCAGGACCGCTAAAATTACAGCGCAAACGGGCACAGCCCAATGAAAACTCCAATGCGAATTATGATCACAGTCCAACATTCCTGACCTCTTTATTTTTAAAATCATTAAGATCGTCCGCAAATTAACAGATCGCACTAGGCTGACAAAGGATATTTCATTCGCTGTAAACATTTCTTTTTGAAGATGGTGTGCGCTTAACTTTTAATGAGCAATGAGCGTTCCACACTTGTGCGCGCGGCGTGTGTCAATAATTCTTAGAATGTGATCTTCGAGATACGCAGACAAAATAATTTCCCAGTCGGGCGCGTGGAGACGCTCGGCCAAATGTTTTGCACCAAGATAATGGCCTTGCTTATTAATATGAAGCTCAATACGTCGGAACATACAAGTGATGGTCCAATCGACGATCGTTTCAAGAGTGTGAAGTTGTTTGCGGATTTTTTCGACTTTTTCTGGCTGTAGTGTTTCAGACAATTTTTTGAAAAATTTTTCGTTTTTTCGCATATCCTCGATACGGTTGAGCTCATCGCGGGCGTGAAGCGCAGTCGCGCGGTCGTCATCATTGAGATCGTTAAAATCTTTTTCATCATATCGAGCAAGAATCGCGGCTATATCTTTATCGTCTTTGTAATCGTATTGTTTCAGCGTTACGAGCGATTGAATCTTAGGCCAGTCGTGGTGAACGGAATAGGCTTCAAT
>DAIDJH010000110.1 GCA_027451425.1 Bdellovibrionales bacterium
GAGAAACTCCGTACGTGATCGGTGCGACTGAAGAAGCCGCGCGAATCAGTTCGCGTGCGCCATATTTTTTATATTGCAACCCAGACGAAATTTTACGGGAGCATGTCGAGCGGTCACGACGGGTGATTGAAAACGGCCAGATTAAAAAAATCAATTTATCAGTGGGGCCGATGGCCCTCGCTGGCAGCACGCGTATGCAAGCCTCTACGGTTTTACAATTGTCGGTGGGATTAGCGCTTCTCTCGGCGAGGTTACCCCGCAGTCAGAATGACGGTGGGAGAGGATTGGCTCAGGTCGACGCCACTCAATTTCGCGCAATGTGTGCCGATGTGATCGGCACACTCAAAAAGTATTTGCGTGAAGAAGCGGGGCGGTTTCTGCCGGGATTTATCGAGCGTGAAGCCGCTGAATATTTGGCGGGTCGATTTGTGATGTACGGGGTCAACACGTTTCCGATCACGGTGTTCACCGATACGACGGAGCGAGCGCCGACCTTTTCTCTCACTCCTTTTGATCATCGTGAAGCTGAGCGTTTGCTCAAGCTCAAGCCATCGCTGTGCTATATCTATGTGTCAGATACCAAAACGTCGCTTCAGGCTTGGCAAAAACTATTGGGACGTCCACCACGCGCGCTCAATTGGTCAGATGTCGATTCTCGGACGTCATCTCGATACCTTGAGTCCTTCGCATTCACAGAAAAGGGGGCGCGTGAGTTTCGCAGTTGGCGCACAAACGGTGCGGAACACTCCGATTTCCTGATCGGGTTGGCCAAATCTTCGGATGGGCGCGGTCAAGTTTTGCGTTGGGAGTTCCAAGACCTTCAGCGCGGGCTTATTCTCCCGCAAGACTCATTGGTGGCGCATATGCTGCTGAAGATGCTCCTCAATATTCATTCGACATTGGTAATGGGACGACTGGGTCGTTACAAACGAAATTTGATGACTTGGGTTTATCCTACGAACGGGAAGCTAATTGATCGCGCGACTCGCTACGTGCGAACCCTACTACACGAAGATGGCGTTGAAGTGAGTTATGACGACACTGTGCGTGCGCTGTTTGAGGTAAAAAAGCAGATCACCGGCAACGAGTCAGTGGTGCTGGCGACGTATGACTATTTAAGAAATGGCAACAGCGGTTGAAATTATCGCGCCATTTCGACGGCTTCGGTTTCGCGTACAACGGTAACTTTGATTTGGCCTGGATACTGCATGTCATCTTCGATTTTTTGAGCGACTTTACGACTGAGCTCGAGTGCATCCCAGTCATTGAGGCGTCGGCCGTCGACATAAACGCGCACCTCGCGACCGGCACTCAACACGTGAGTATCGATAACTCCCTCAAAACCACCGGCGATCGTTTGTAAATCTTGAATTTTCTGTGTGTAAGTCGCGACAGTTGAACGGCGCGCGCCTGGTCGTGAACCCGAAATGGCGTCAGCCGCAATCACAAGATAGGCGAGGTCGCTGCTCGGCATCTCGTCGAAGTGGTGGGCGCGAACGGCATGTACGATATGATCCGCTTCGCCGTGCTGTTTGATAAAATCAGCGCCGATGACGGCATGGCCGCCTTCTGTCGAATGGTCCATCGCTTTGCCAAGATCGTGGAGGAGTCCCGCTCGGCGGGCGTCTTTCATTGGCACACCCACTTCAGCGGCAAGGAGCCCGCATAGCCACCCCACTTCGGCACAATGAAAATACTGATTTTGCGTGAACGAATAACGATAGCGAAGCGCGCCCATCATGTTGCGAATTTCTTGGTGCAGCCCTTCAAGGCGTAGCTCTTTCGCAACGCGATTGCCGTCTTGCAAAATACGCTGAAACAGATCCCGCTTGGATTTGGCGGCGAGTTGCTCGATTCTCTGCGCGGTGATTTGCCGTTCATTCATTATTTTTTCAACAAGCGCGCGCCCCAGTTCACGCCGAACTGGATCGAATCCATAGACGTTGATGGCATTATGGGCTTCGTCGTAAACCAAATCGACTCCGCAAATTTTTTCGATAAGCCGCAAGTGAGTTTGATTGTCAGCCAGGACCCGCTTTTTCTGCTCATCGTTATCGAAATTCAAATAGCCGATACCGCGCTCGGGGCAGTAGGGGCGTGCAAAGCGGTTGATGGCCATGGTGAGAAGCTTCTTTGCTTCTGTTTCAGCTTGCTTGACGGTGTCTTCTTCGAAGAGTTGCATCGTTTTAGTCACTTCGAGCTGATGACCTTCAATAAGTTGAGTTTGGATGGTCGCAGTGAGATCGGCTGCTTTGGCTTGGCTCGCCGCCTCGAGATTTTTCACCAGTTCTTGTCGTAGATTTTTCAAGATGTCGCGCCGGTTGTTCACCTTTTGCTGCAGTTGGCTCACGCGGTTGTCAAAACTGTCGACAATCGATTGTCGCTCGCGCGCGAGTTCTTCTTGGCCGACGAGCAACTCGCTGAGTTCGTTTTCGCGAGACTTGATTCTCTCTTGCACGCTCGTCAGTTTTTCTTCTATTCGGGCTGATTCGCGCTCTCGACGGCGGTGGAGTTGCTCCTCAAGGGCCTGCACGCGCTTTTTCACCTCGACTAAGCGTTCTTCGGCTCTTTCTTGCGCTTCGCTAATCAAACGTCGTGCCTCGGTCTTGGCTTCGAGGCGACGGACAACGAATACAATGGTTGTGAGCGCGCCCACCACCCAAAGTCCAAGAAAAAACGAGAAAACCGCAAACAGCGCGGGATCGCGAAAAACAGGGTCAAGAAGATGCTCGAACATGCCGAAAAATTATCACGAGGCGAGCGACATTGTCACAAGAAAAGCGTTTTAAAAAAGGCGAAGTCATCTATAAAGAAGGCGACACGTTAGCGTCGTTTTATATTCTGCAGTCGGGCAAGGTTTCGTTATATTTGGAGCGCGCCGGCCAGCGCACTGAAATCGATCAGCCGGCCATCGGGCAAATGTTCGGGGAGCAGGGGATTTTTGGCTTTCCGAAGCAAATGTTCAATGCCGAAGCGCATACCGAGGTGCGCGTGGTCGAAATGCCGATTGAGCCGATGAAAACGGTATTTGAGAAGTCACCCGCACCCTACAAACTTTTTGTCAAAGCCATGGGTGATGAACTGAGACGCCTTCGCGGGATCGTAAAATCCAACAAGATGGATAATGGAGATACCGGCACATGCCCGCCGCGCATGATCCCCCGGCTGTGCGCAATTCTCGTGCTTGTTGCCGAGCATACCGGACAAAAGCCGAAGCCGCCGCCAACCAATGTTGTAAACTTTAAGCAGCCAGAGCCGCCGGTGGGTTGGGTGCCCGAGTACAATCCGGCGAGGTTTGTCGACACAGACATCATTGTGAATTTCAATACTTTAAAAATCTACACGTCGCGGATGTTTCTCGAAAGTCCACTGCGAATGCAAGGTGTTTGCGAAGTTTTGGCAAAACTCGGTTATGTGTCGCTTCGTTACGAGAAAAACGAAGAGACCGATATTGAGGAGCTGCAAGAAGTCCGCATCCACAACAAAGACGTAATCGAACATTTCGGTGAATTTTATCAGCACAACTTTTTTCGCGCCGGCAAATCTGAAACCATTCATGTCGATCGAGTCGCCATTATGCTCGCCATCGGCTTGAGCGAATTGGCCGCTTCACGCGAGGTGGATCGCAATGGTGCAGTTCAGGTGCCATATAAAGAAGTGGTTGAGCATTCGCGGGCTCGTTTTGCAATCGAGTTTAAAGATACGCATGTGAACCTACTCGAAAAAAAGGGCCTGTTCATGAAACGCCAAACCGTTGGTGAAGAGGTCATCGTTTCGTTCGATCGGCATGAGTGGGCCCAGTCCAGTAAGTTTTGGCGGATCATTCAAGAAATTGACCGGTGGAATGAAACGGGCATGGTCAATATGAAAGAAGATTTGCTCGCTGGTCGGAAGGCCGCCGCCCAAGAAAAGTGCGGCGGCTGCGGTCATATCATTCAAACTCCCGCCAAGTTCTGCCCGGAATGCGGCCAGAAGCTGGCGGCGTAATCAATTGCCTGAACAGAAAAGGTCACTTCCTGCGAATGAGGTCAGCTTGTCGTGACAGTTATCGTTGATTAGCGACTTGTATTCATTGTTCAAGTCTTTGAGTAAGTACCAGTCCATCCCCATGTTGGGAACGACCTCAAGCCGAATGGCAAGAACCGAGCGAATCTCTTCAGCTGTGGCTTCTCTGAGTTTTTCGCGACCGGCGGCGGTTGTTTGCAACATTTCACCGTAAAGCGGAATTCCGTAGCCGGGCTCGGCGCCGAGTTTCGAATCAAACGGCATCAGCTCATATTGAACTCGGCTGTAATTCGCAAGCGCCGAATTCAATGCGCTCTTCATTTGGGGCGTGACCGTAAAGCCGCCATTGCCATCGCATAATTTTTGTTGACCATTGTGCGGTTGGGCGATGTCGTAAGCGAGTTGAATTGCGACTTTGTCGAAGTCGTTATCGCGCTTGTCGCGCATGTAACTGACCACGGTTAGAAAGTCCTGATTGATCGCCGCCATATCTTGATGAGCCGAAACATCGCCGGCCTGAAATCTTGCTTTTGCGGCATTGTAAAGCTGTTGATATTGCGCATTGAGTTCGGCAACGCGTTTACGCATACGCTCGATCTGCGCTTGGCGAGAGGGGTACTCTTGGCTGTTTTTGCAAAATTCCGATGCTTTGTCTGAGACCGTTGCAAGATCCGCCCATCGCTTCATCTCTCGATCAATGTCACCCTGGGTGGCGACCTGGCCGTTGTGCTCGCGTCTGTAAATGTCGGCGATTTGGCCTCTCACGGCAAATAGTAATCCTTTATCGATATGTTGCGGGTCGTTTTCAATTTGCCTTTCTTGCTCTCTTTCTTTCTTCGTATTCCAGAACAAGCGCCCGATGATCGGGATTTGCGATAGGATGGGAATGGGTTCAACGACGGCATCGGCCAGTTTTTTGTTTATAATGCCGTATTTTGCAAATAGCTTGCTCACTCCTTTTGGGGTGTAAATTTGCGCATGATTGATATCCGGGTTATCGAACGCCGTTTTGTAAAGTCGAAGAGTCTCATCGGCGCAGTTGTTGGAGATGAACTTGTAGTCGCCGATATATTCCCAGTAGAGCTCAAGAGTTGCATAAATAAAATTAGTCTTTTCAGCATTGTTGAGATGCACGAACTGGTTGTCGATGGTGTGCCCAAGCGGGAATGAAAATAAACTGCGGAGTTCGTCGTTGCCGTATTCATTGAAAATATCCAAATACCGGGAAATAAAAAACTGCGAAGGATAACCGCCGAAGACGCCTTTCAAATTATCCAGTTTCATTTGCAGTGGATTGGCGCGCGGGTTGATGATGAGATCGAACATTTTATTTCTATCGCAAGCCCTGGACGTCGACATGGGGCCGCAGACCGAAAGTTTATACATCGAGTGGCCGAACATTTCAGACGCATCGTTGCCAACCGAGGCACGATAGTAGTCGACCCGACGTACGAGGTCGGGATTGATGTCCGTAAGGCCGTTACCGACGTAGAAGGTGAGTTTTTTCTGAGACATCTGATTGAGAAATTGCAAAAATATTTTGGTGTTCACTTGGCAAGTTGACGGGGTGTCATAACGAGGGGTGAACGAGTGAGCGGGGTCGGCGCCGAAAATGCGGCTAAAATAGTGGTACAATAGCGGTTTGCGGCATTGGTACTCGGGGTCGAGAAGATAATATTCTAGATTGAAGGCGAAGTGTGCGCGCACATCCGAAGCATATTCGTAGGGGCTTACGGCGCGAGGCCAGTAAGCTAAAACAGTTTTATAATCCCCGGGTTCGCCAGTCCAACCATAGCTTAAATTTCGATAACGAATGGTTTCTGAGACGAGCGTCCGCGGTACGGAAAGCGTGGAGCCGCCATAATCGGTATCATTCTCATCATTGTTGTCGATTTCCCGTTGAGTGGCGATGAGGCCGATATTGTCGTAGATGCGTGCGATACCGTAGATAAGCGAAGCTTGGGCCAGACGATAATATGTACGATGGCCGCAATTAAAATCGGGAGTCGCACTGGGGCCGCGCAAAATCGCCGGCAACAAATTCCAATTGAGGGTGATTTTTTCTCCGTACGCGGTTGAATGCCGATCTCTTACGACTTGAACCTGGGTTTCACCATCAAAACGAATAGCGGTCACTCCGCCATCTATCGCGTTTCGTTGAACAGCTTGGCGCCATTCTGATTTTCGTAGCTGCGCTTTATCCATGCGATCGACGGCATCGCAAAGCGGCGGCACGACATCGATACTTTCGCCTGGGATCCATCCGAAATCGACGATCAGCGGGTAAGATCGACGGTTATAATTGGATCCCTGTATGATATCGTGGCTCATCGCATAGCGAATAGCCGGGGGGAGTTTACTTTCGACCGTAGCTAGAAAATTCAGCACTGCGGGGCGATCTGAAGGTTGCACGCCTTGAAGTTGAAAAATCGACGCTGCGTTTGCCCGTGCCGAAATGGTGAGGG
>DAIDJH010000111.1 GCA_027451425.1 Bdellovibrionales bacterium
TACTGTCCAAAAAGGGCACGATACTTTCATTCGCGCCTGTCATATTTTGCATAAGCGGAGCGTGCCGTTTGTTTGTTGGTTCGCCGGAGATGGTCCACTTTTAAAGAAATGTCAGCATCTCGTTGAAGATTTGGATCTGTCAAATAACATCCACTTTGTCGGGCATGTGAAGAGCGTGACCGATTTCGTTTTGGCACTCGATGTGTTGGCGGTACCTTCAAATAATGAAGGTTTAGGCACAATTCTTCTCGAGGGGGCGCATGCCGGCTGCGCATTGGTTGGCTCAAATGTCGGCGGGATTCCCGAAATCATCCGCCATGGCGAAACCGGTGTTTTGATTCGACCTGGCGATGCAAGCGAACTTGCCGATCGCCTCGAGGAATTGATTAAAAATCGCGATCAGCGCGAGAAATTAGCCACCGCCGCCCGCGCCTACGTGCGTTCACATTTTTCTGTTGAACAAATGGTGCGCGGCAACTTGGCGGTGTATCGTGAGGTTTTAGGTTAGCTCAATCCGCGGGAACAGCGGGGGAGCTTTGGCGATTGAAGTTTGACCGGCAGTGACGGCCCATTGTGAAAGCGACTCCCACGCAAGCGATTTTACGCCAATGGTTTTTAAAAGTTCGCGGCATTTCGCTGGCATCACGGGTGAGAGAAGCGTGCCGGTTATGCGCAAAATTTCGACGGCCATGTAGAGATGTTGGCCGGCGGTGGCGGGGTCGGTCTTTGCGGTCTTCCATGGCGCTTTCGATTCAAGAAACCGGTTGGTTTCATTGAGAAGCTCCACGATATTTTCCAACGCGAGCGACGGCTGAAAATCTTCGATGAGTGATTTCACTTTACTTGCGAGACTTGTCGCGTGGTCGATCAATTCGCGGCTCATTGGATCGGCGCCGGCGACTTGCGGTTGAAAGGCCGGGGTCATCCCGCCGAAAAATTTGTCGATCAGCGTGGTTGTGCGGCTTAAAAGATTGCCGAGATTGTTGGCGAGATCGTTGTTGATACGATTCATGATCAGTTCGTGTGAAATCGGCGCGTCGTTACCAAGATGAATCTCGCGCACGAAAAAATAGCGGAGGGCATCGACGCCGGCGAACCCGATCATTTCTTTCGGGTCCATGACGCTGCCTTTGGATTTGCTCATTTTTTCGTTGTCGCGGTTGAGCACCCAGCCGTGCGCAAAAATCGTTTTGGGGAGTGGCACGCCCATTGCGAGAAGCATAGTTGTCCAGTAAACGGCGTGAGTGATCAAAATGTCTTTGCCAATGAGGTGATTGGCACCGGCTTCGTGCCACCACTTGTGAAATTCATCGGTGCGCGCCGGTTGATAGAGCCCGACCCCTGTCGCGTAATTGAGAAGCGCATCGAACCAAACGTAAGTGACGTAATCGTGATCGAAGGGGATTTCAACGCCCCACGAGAGCCGCGACTTTGGGCGGCTGATGCACAGATCGGCAAGCGGTTGCCGCAAAAAACCGAGCACTTCGTTTTTGCGATTTTCGGGACGAATAAAATCGGGGTGCGTGTTGATATATTCGACCAGCCGTGTTTGATATTTCGACATGCGAAAAAAATAATTTTTTTCGCTGATGCGCACGACCTCTTTGCCGGTTGGAGTTTTGCCGTCCACCAACTCCTTTTCAGTGTAAAAAATTTCTTCACTAACGCAATACCAACCCTCGTACGTATTGGCATAGATATCGCCCTTGTCGAAAAGCTCTTGCAGGGCTTTTTGTACTGCTGTTACATGGAAGCCGGACGTCGTGCGAAAGAAAATGTCGTATTGAATATCGAAGTCCCGCCAAACATTTTTGAATGTTTCAGACAGTTCATCGCAGTGTTCTTGCGGCGATTTGCCGCGCTTCTCTGCCGCTTGTTGAATTTTTTGGCCGTGCTCATCGACGCCCGTTAAAAACAACGTTTCGTTGCCGAAGAGCCGGTGATAGCGTGCCAAAACATCGGCGGTAACGGTTGAGTACGCCGTGCCGAGGTGAGGTTTGTCATTTACATAGTAAAGCGGAGTGGTCACATAAAAACGGCTCATCTAACCCTCCGTTTCATTTTCGATGCCGAGTTGTTTAACAATTTTAGCGAGCATGCGACGCATTCGCGGCAAATGTCGCAGACTCATCTGGATGCGTTGTGATTCGCGAAGTTCGATGGGAGGGAGCCCGCCATATAATCCCGGTTTTTCGATCGAGCATGAAACGCCGGTGAGCGGCGCAACCGATACATTTGATGCAATGGTGATATGGCCGGTGATTGTAACGCGGCCGCCGAACACGCAGTTATCGCCGATCGTCACCGAACCGGCGGCGAGTTGCCCGCCCGTGAATAAACAATTTTTGCCAATTTGAATGTTATGTCCGAAATGGCAATGGTTATCGATTTTTGTGCCGGCTCCGATACGCGACGGTTCGAATGTGCCGGCGTCAATCGTTGTGCAGGCGCCGATGTGCACGTCATTTTCAAGGATCACTCCGCCATAATGGGGAATGCGGTGGTGTTGATTTTTTGCGTCGGGTGCGAAGCCGTAACCGTCGGAACCAATCACGCAATGGGGTTTCAGTTCTACGCGATCGCCAAGGTGGCAGTTAGGCCCGACGTAGGCTTGGGCGTGAACGCGCGCATTTGAGCCCACGGTTGTACCATGACCGATGTAGGCGAGAGCCCCAATCGATGTGTTGGGCCCAAGAACGGCGTGTTCGCCAACCACGGCGCCCGGACCAATTTTGACTCCCGCGGATATTTTGGCGGACTTTGCCACAATTGCTGACGGGTGAATTCGCAGTTCGTCGACGGCGTCCATATCATCGACGGGTTTGAAGAAGCGCGCGTTGATTTTGGCCATGGCCAAATAAGGCGAAGGGCTTTCAAGAACAGTTTTACCGGCCAATTTAACGTCGTCGGTTTTTGACGCGAGATCCGCCCACTTGCGAGCGATAACAATTGCCGAAACCGGGCTGCCCAGGGCCGTTTCGAGAAGACGGCTATCCGAAATAAAAACGATTCCGTTTGCCTTCGGGCTTTCTTGGGAGCAGGGTAATGACACCTTGCAATCGCGTGACCCTCGAACAAGACGGACAAGTTCTGGGAATTCGTCGAGGATCGCCCCTATCGAAATCTCATGGTAGGCTGAGAGCGGGTTTGACATCGATTAAATATAGGTTAAAAGACGGTAGATGGCAAAAGACGATTTAGTGCAGATGGACGGCAAGGTGATCGATGCGGGTGCGGGCGGACTTTATAAAGTTCACCTCGATAACAACGTCGACATCAGCGCCAAATTGTGTGGAAAAATGCGACAGTTCAACATTCGCGTGGTCGTCGGTGATCGCGTGACAGTCGGAGTTTCTCCCTACGACCCGACGCATGGCTTGATTATGTATCGTCACAAATAACCTAACTATGAGCGCCGCTGTCGACTTTCAATTTATTCAATATTCAAAGTCAAAAATCCCCGGAGTGTCGCCCCGCTCGATCGAAGCAGTGCTCGATCTTCATGGGCAAGGCGCGACAGTGCCGTTTATGGCACGCTACCGAAAAGAGAAAACGGGCAATTTGGATGAAGTGGCGATTCGCGCGGTTATTCAAGGTTTTGAAACGTGGCAAGAGATTGTTAAGCGCAAGACATTTGTTCTCGAAGAAATTGCGAAGCAAGGTAGCCTCACCGATGATTTGCGTAAACAAATTGAGCAATCGTTTGACCTGCATGAAATTGAAGAACTTTATCGCCCATACAAGAAAAAGAAAAAAACGAAGGCAAAGCTTGCGCTCGATGCGGGGCTAGGTCCACTCGCCGATTGGATTTGGCAAATCGGGCATGGTGAAGTTCAAGATTCTGCAAGCCTCGAAGTGAAAGCAAAAGAATTCATCAACCCCGCCGCACAGTACGCGACGTATGAAGAATGCTTGCGTGGGGCGCAGCACATTATCGTGGAACGACTCGCGAACAATCCCAATTTGCGCGCGCTGGTGAAGCAGGATTATTTCGCGAATGGTCGCGTCGTATGTGCGAAAACCAAAGAGTTCAAACCGAATTCGAAATTTACGATGTATGCCGAGTTTCAAGAGTCGGTAAAAAGTTTGCAAAATAAAAAGGCTTCGCATCGCTATCTGGCGCTTCGTCGTGGTTGGCAAGAGGGCGAGCTCAAGGTCACGATCGAGGGGACTGATAGCGAGCTTCAGCGCGCGTTTGAAGCAGAAGCGCTCACGCGTGTGGATTCGCAAGCGGCCGCATTTTTAAAAGAAGCGGCAAAAATTGCACTGACGGTTCACGTCGTGCCGTCGGTCATAAACGAACTCCATAGTGTGATGAAAGAAAAGGCGGATAATGACGCCATCGCCGTTTTCGCTGAAAACGTACGGCGTGTTTTGATGGGCAGCCCTTTCGGCCCGAAAATCGTTCTTGGCGTTGACCCCGGTCTTCGCACGGGCTGTAAGATCGCGCTCATTGATCGAAGCGGTCGATTTTTGACTCACACGATTTTGCACACTCTGGGCGATGACTCCAAAGATAAGGCGAAGAAGCTTTTTGCTGAAACTTTGTCGCAACTTCAAGTCGACGCGATTGCCGTTGGTAACGGCACTGCCGGACGTGAAACTGAAAAATTCATTCGCGAAATTTTAGCTGAAATCAATAAGCAGGTGCCCGTGATCATGGTAAATGAGTCGGGGGCGAGTGTATATTCCGCAAGCGATGTAGCGCGAGAAGAATTTCCTGAGTTGGATGCCACCGTTCGCGGCGCAATTTCTATCGCGCGCCGGTTGCAAGATCCACTTTCAGAGCTCGTGAAAATCGATCCGAAATCGATCGGGGTTGGGCAATATCAGCATGACGTGAGCCAGCCGGATCTGAAAAAGTCGCTTCATGCCGTAGTCGAGTCTTGCGTCAACCAGGTCGGGGTCGATGCGAACACGGCGTCTTCGTCGCTATTACAATATGTTGCGGGGATTGGCCCGGCGATCGCGAAAAATATCGTACAGTATCGAAGCGAGAGCGGCTTATTCCAAGAGCGCGGCGATCTCATGAAAGTACCGCACTTTTCTTCGAAGGTGTTTGAGCAGGCTGCGGGGTTTTTGCGAATCGCTAACGGAAAAGTGTTGCTTGATCAAACGGGCATCCACCCGGAACGCTATATGGCGGTAAGGGACATGTTGAACGAAGCGGGGGTGACGGTCGCGCAGGCCGTCGGCGGCAATCTCGAGCCTTTGAAGAAGCTGCGCGAGAAATATGCGAAACTCATCGGAGAATTTACTTTTGACGATATCATCAACGAACTGGCGAAACCGGGTCGTGACCCGCGCGATCCATTCAAAATTTTTCAGTTCCACGAAGGCATTCATGAAATTAAAGATTTGAAAGAGGGCATGATCTGTCCAGGCCTTGTTACGAACGTCACGAATTTTGGCGCGTTCGTTGATATCGGCGTCCATCAAGACGGCCTTGTGCATATTTCGCAGCTTACACATGAGTTTGTTGAAGACCCGCGCGCCGTCGTTAATCCAGGCGATCCCGTAACAGTTAAAGTGTTAACCGTCGACGTTGAGAAAAAGCAAATTTCGCTAACTATGAAACTCGAAGAGCGACCGCGTGCCGAACGGCAACGTGCCGATCGTCCTCGTGCGGAGCGACCCGAGCGTTCAGATCAAATGCACGGCAAGAGAGGCGACCGACCAAGTGGTGGCCAGCGGCCACACGCGAACGCTAAGCCGCAATCGCATGCGAATGCAAGGCCAGCAGGGCAGCAGCGACCTCGTGCGCATGATCGGCCACGTCCGGGTGGGCAACCATTTAACAATCCGTTCGCGGCGCTACAGGGCTTAAAGAAATAAACGGAGCGAGTACTCGCACCCTCTAGAAAAGAGAGCATCTTGGCAAAAGCAGAAGACAACCAAAAGCCGAAAGAAAAGAAAAAAGAAAGTATCAAGGGGCTGATCGGTGCGGTGCTCATCGCGTTGACGATCCGTTGGGCATTTTTTGAAGCTTACGTGATCCCGTCAGGGAGCATGCTCCCTACGCTTTTGATAAACGACCATATTTTCGTGAATAAATTGATCTATGGGATTCGTATTCCGTTTTCGAGCGATTGGCTGGTGCATTTTCGTGAACCGAAACGCGGCGAGGTCGTCGTGTTCAAAGATCCGCGCGATGAAAGCACGATGCTCATCAAACGTGTCATCGGCGTGCCGGGTGACAAAGTTTTTTATTCGGATGACGTGCTCTATGTGAACGACAAGAAAGTTGAAGACGTACCTGACAGCGATGACTGGGCGCTCAACATGATCAAAGATCAAGATCTCGAAAACGCGCGACAAGACCATGTCCAATTGACGGAAGAGCTGGGTCGCACGACGCACCCGATACTCCATCGAATTGGT
>DAIDJH010000112.1 GCA_027451425.1 Bdellovibrionales bacterium
TACGCCCCAGATTGGCGCGGTCTTAAAGCCTCCTCTCCCTCCTGTTGGTTCGACGTCGGCCAGCTTCTCCAGCCCGCAGCAGAAAATAAACAAAATAATGCGGCGGCTCTTTGGGGAGATCCGCGACCAAGCTTTCAGTCTGGCAGCTCAGACCAAATGAATCGCAATACTCCGATGATTTTGACAGGTAACAACAACTCAAAAACTCAGGTACCAGCGGGCGAGCGCCTTCATCTCAAGCTTCTTGATGGCTTTACGGTGACCGACGACTCGGTGCCCGTGCTTGCGGAGCTGAATTTTGATGCTGTGACAGACTCAGGACTTATCCTTCCCGCCGGCACAGAGTTTTATGGTGAAGCGCGCTTTGAAAAGGAAACCTCGCGTGTCAAAATTGATTTCAAGCAAATATCGCTCCCCGACGGCGAAATCCGGTCAATTTCGGGGATTGCGGTCAGCTCTGATGGTGAACCCGGCATATCTGGCGATGTCCACTCCGATGTTGCGAAGAATACGGCCGGCGAACTCATTACGTCGTTTGTTGGCGGCTTTGCGGCCGGCAGCATGCAAACCAATGTCTTCGGTCAATCAGTCGGCGGCGTGCAAAATGGGTTACTTCAGGCAACAGGCGACACAGCTCGAAACCTTGCCGATAACTATGGCAATAAACTCAAAACCGAACGCGAGTGGATCACGATACGCGCGGGTACGGAGTTCGACGCTATTTTAAATAGTTCGTTGAATTTACAAATTCAACCCTCAGACACAGGATTGCAAGGCGGCGATTCTATGTCGCCGCAAGGAGGTGGCGAATGAAAAGACAAGATATTTTTCAAATTCTCTGTGGCGTAGCTGTATTCGTATTTGTTATGTGGCTCAAATACAAAACTCAGATTCTACTTATTTACTATCACTTTCGACTTCTAATCGCATTTTTTCTTTCGTGCGCAATTTTGTACTTGGCGACACTCATCATCGACCGGATGAAAGCGTGCCGTGCGCCTAAGGCAATAGAGAAAAAGGCCCTTGCACCATCAAACGAGGACGATTCTGTTTATATGGGACAAACCGACCGTGGCCAGCCCGTTTATTTTAAAGAGTCGTTTCGTCGCATGCACATTCAAGTGGTCGGGACGACAAATGCCGGAAAGACCGAGTCGGTCATTGTGCCACTTGCGATTGATGACATGAAGAAAGGACGCGGACTCATTATTATCGACGGCAAATCGGATCGCTCACTACTCAATAAGTTATACGCTTATGCGAAAACCTTTGGCCGTGAAAATGATATTCGGGTACTTTCAATCTGTAATCCAAATATCAGTAATACATTTAATCCGCTGGCGAATGGTACACCGCTTGAAATAACCGAGCGAGTTTTTAAAGCGCTCCCGTTTGAAAGCGAATACTATAAAAATGTTCAATACGAAACGCTTCTTCAAACGCTTCATATTTTCGAAACGGCTGACATATTACCGACACCGCTTAAAGTAGTTGAGGCACTTAGATCGACCGCAAAGTTACAGCACATTGCAACGATTGGTAAAGACCGAAGCCAACTCGAGTGGGTATCTGAACAAATGAAGCTTTCGCGGGAGGTCCGCGAGGAGCGAACAAGCGGAATTATCGCTCAGCTCCAGGTTATGACAGTCGGAGAAACAGCGGCGATCTTTAACGCCGAATCGTCGGAAATCGACTTAGACGTGGCACTCGCGAATAATCATATTATTTATTGCCAACTTCCAGTCATGAAAGTCCCAACCCTTGGCAAAACTGTCGGGAAGTTTATTCTTCAATGTCTTCAAGGGGCGGCGTCATCGAGACACTTGGGGCAAACAGAGAACACGACCTTTTTTAGCGCATATCTGGATGATTTCACCGAGTATCTGACCGAAGGATTCGTTAGCCTTCTTAATAAGTCTCGAAGTGCCAACGTCGGAATCGTTTTCGCGCATCAAGCCCTCGGCGATCTTGCGACTCTCGGCGATGCAGTGAGAAATACCATTCTTACCAATTCAAACCTCAAGATCTTTATGAGAACAAATGAGCCCGAGTCGGCTGAATACTTTTCTTCAACAATTGGCACTATAGAGGCGGCAAAGCTCACAGAACGACAAACCTCAAGCATTTTTGGGAGCGTTAAAACCGGCGAGGCGTCGGTACGCAAAACGGAAGAGTTTAAGTTTCATCCGAACCTATTTAAACAATCACTTGGTACCGGCGAAGCCGTCGTAATTTTACCCCACGCAAATGGCAGTCTACCGGTACGAATGAAGTTTCGAAAACTTGCCGACCTAAATCCTCAAAAGTTGCCCTTAGTTTTGAAGTCAGCGCCCGAGCATTTGCCAGTTGTCACCGATAGTCAAAGCCAAGTGGCGAAAGATGCGGACGAATCGCCCAAACAGATCGAAGAAGTAAAAACGATGACACGAAAAATCCACGAGGCTGCGAAGCCGAATGGGGATATTGTCGGCAACCACGGAATTCAAGACGTGGACACCGCCGCCAGAGAGGAGGCTGCCTGATGAAATCAATTATACTATTTGCAGCGCTTTCGTTGTGTGCATGTGCCAATCAATCGACGTGCGGGGACACGCCAGACGCGCGTACTGTTTATTTTAAAAATTCATGCCGCCGTCGTATTCGCGAGGTTGTGGTTGGCTCGGAACTCAATATTCCCCAGAATATCAAAAACGATGCTCTCTCGAACTTTACTCTGCAATGGATTGACCCATCAGTCGATGGTGGCAAACTCACGTTTGGCCACTACGATCTAGTGCCTCCATCTGACGACGTAAATACAGATCCGGCGAAACATGGGGGATCCCTGTGAAAAGCGGGTACGAGGCCGTAAAGAACGACACGATTAATTTTGCCGCGCGGTTTGGCTTTGTTACACAGTCGATATTTTTCAAATATCTGTGCGTCAGGCAGAAGACCCAGCAATATTTATATTGGCGCGACCTGATACGTAATGGCGTGATTTTTCAGTCAAAGACCTTGAAGGATGTCTGCTATTTAACGAAGGTCGGCCGGCGGCAAGCGCCCCGGCCGGCCGTTCCGTCTCGATTGATCTACTTCGTCGAGCATGACGCAATGGTTGCTGAGTTCTACCTTGAGCTTGTTAAATCTGGGCTCGTGGAGGAATCCTGGACTGCTTACGAACTTTCAATAGAGCCCTGGAAGAGTTGCAGTTTACTTGGATGCGCGGACCTAATTAAAATTCCGGACCTCGTTGTCGACCTGAAGTCGAAAAATGGCACGTTTAGAGTCGCATTTGAAATGGAACGCTCCCGAAAATCAGGTGAAAGGTACAATCAAATGGCTCTCAGTTACTGGGGATTTAAACGAGTCAATCTTTTGCTTGTCAACTGCGTCAACGAAGCGACGAGACAAGCGATTGAGCGAGCGTTTAACACGCCCCTACATCGCGACGCTGACAAGAAGCCGGCATTATTTTTAGCCAATGACTTTTGTACGAAAAAAATGGATGCCCCCGCAAGTTTCGATGGAGTGACGCTTCCGCTTAAAAAGTTACTCCTTGCGGCAGTCGAAATGGATACGTGGGGATCCGGAAATACGCCGGAAAATCGCCGGAATTCGTTCCGGCAAAATTTGAATGACAAAAAGGAATCTGCTTGAAGATAGAAAAATCAAATCAAGCATTTACCGTCCACCCAACCCCGGCCCACTCGGCTTCGCCGTCCGTGACCTCCCCCACCCAACCATGGTTGTTGAGGGAGGTCACGTACCGTGGGCCGGGGTTGGGTGGACTTTACCAGAGATATCTTAATATCTGAGGAGGTACACTATGAATGAAGAAAACAAAGACATTAACGAAACAAAAGATGATGGGAAGCTGATACGAGTAACAATGAATGCGGATCAAATAGTTCAAGAGTTGTTGCATAGAGTAAACGAAAATACCGAAAACGTTCGAATAACAAAAGGAGCGCTCGTCAGCTTTATTCTCGAGCAATTTGCTCCTAAATTTGGCGATGAGGAAATCAAAGCGCTATATATGCAATCAGTGTCTGAAGTTGACCTATTGCGAAGCGCGTTGAAACAAGCACACGAAACTGGTGTTATGCCTGATAATCTTCGCGAGATACTGTTTGCGAACGCCGGGTTAACTCCCAGCGCCAAAAAAGTAAAAAAATCTCGACGAGATAATGGTATCAATGATACTATTCAAGATAAGGACGCTGCATGAGCCCGAAACAATTTAAGGAGATTCGAGAAAAATTTGAGCTTACTCAGAAAGAACTGGCCGACTGTTTGGGGTTAACTCAAAAAGCCGTCAGTCACTATGAAACGGGCTTTCGTAAACCTGGCACGACAGTTCAAGTGATAATGACGATGCTTAATCAGTTGCCCCAAATTCAGGCCAAGAAACTTTTGGAGATGATGGGTGAAATTGCGGAGAATTTCACCCGTAAAAAAGCCAAAAGTCGGAGTAAATGAACAAGGCCAGAAGGCCGGAGTCTAAAACGATGAACAGTATACGAAATGTAACAGTCGAATATGTGAAAGATGAGTCGATGCACGCCGACCGGCGAATACACGAAGCAACAGAACTTATCTTTCAAATGCTGCTACTTTCGAAAAAACGAGGACGTCCGGCAAAAAATAGCGAGGAGATGATCGATGCAGCGTAAAATCGGAGCCTACTGTCGTGTTAGCACCGAAGAACAGGCGAATCTAGTCGAAGGTTCTCTTGATAATCAACGCTATCGCGCTAAAACTTACGTCGATCACAAAAACTCGCAAGAAAAGGGCTGGGGCGAGATCGTCGAGTATTATATCGATGATGGTTACTCCGCAAAAGACACCAATCGCCCGGCCTATCAACGAATGATCACCGATCTAAAAAAGAAGAAAATCGACTTCATTTTGGTATCAGACCTCTCGCGCTTGTCGCGTAACCTAAACGATTTTTGCGATTTACTAGGATTTCTAGATAAGCAAAAATCCAATTTTCTTTCAATTAAAGAACAATTCGATACGAGCACCTCCGTTGGTCGGCTGATGGTTTACCTCGTGATTACCCTTGCGCAATTTGAACGCGAGCAGACATCTGAGCGCGTAGCCCTTGGCGTTTACGCAAGAGGCATGCGTGGGATCATGAATGGCGTGCGCCCCATACTTGGATATGACAAAGATTCAACCAAACCGGGATCATATGTTGTAAATGAAAAAGAGGCCCAAGAGGTCGGTCGCATTTTTGACGTGTATCTTGAAACTGGCTCAAAAAGCAAAACTATCGCGCGACTCAATGAAATCGGAATTCGGCCCAAACTACACGAAAATAATAAACGCCAAGAAGAGTCTGATCGATGGACCTTTGACACCTTAGGCACATTGCTAAGTAATGCCGCCTATATTGGGTATCACGAGGTGAATAAGCGCAATAAACAACTGCCGCAAGAATCGTTAATGCAAAACCAAAGATACCAGCTCGTGAAAGCATCCTGGCCTGCAATTGTTTCTGAGCATGTGTTTCACCAAGTTCAAGATCAGCTTGAAACTTCCAAGCAATTGGAGCGCACCAGAGTTAAAGATGCAAAACCACGTCTCTATATTCTTTCCGGCGCCTTTAAATGTGGTCAGTGCGGCGAGCCACTGGTGGGCCAGTCTTACCATGGCGAATATAGCACATATCGATACTACGGCCATACGACGGCTGGCTCAAAGCACGGTTGTGATATACAGCGGGTCTCCGCAGATGAAGTCGAAGAAGTTGTACTCAAATATTTAAAGCGGAGCTTAGCGGATACCGGATATTTCAAACACGTCGTTAACTGCATATCCGACGCTACAAGCAGAACGATTTCAAACAACGATGGTGAAACTGCCCGGGTTAAATCGGAAATTAGCGGACTTGAACAAGAAGCGCGTAATGTGTTTCGTATTCAAGCTCAAGGAAGTTTCAGTCCTGAGGCCCTGAAGTTAATGTCAGACCGACTTGAAGAGATCGGTAAAAAGAAGGCGTCGTTAACAAATTACCTAGCCGAACTTGATCAAAAGACTGACGAGTGTATCAATGCGTCAAAATCGGCAAATTACGTCATCGAAAAATTTGTAAATTTTGAAAACGGCTTTCGTAAAGCGACCAATGCACAAAAGAAGCGATTAATACAAAAGACCATTAAACAAATCGCTTTAACCAAAGATGGCCTGGCACTTTGGTTCTACCTGACCGATTCGGACGAAATACCAGGACGTAAACTCAAACTCATTCGAGATGAGGCCGCAAAGGGCGGCCTCTCTCTCTATAACGAACCTGATGCTACCCTATTGGACCGGAGTTTGGATATTTGTGGATCTGGTGCGGATACACCGACTCGAACGGTGGACCTCGT
>DAIDJH010000113.1:0-3488 GCA_027451425.1 Bdellovibrionales bacterium
TTTTCGCATCAAAAGATGATTGGGGTAAACTGAGCGGTGTTATGGGGGCGGGGAATGTCGCAGTCGGTGCGCCCGCCGTTGGTGTTGCCGGAGTTTCTGGCGGTACCGTTGCCACCGCCGCAACCGCCGCGACAGGGGATCCTGTCGCAACTGATGCCGTCAGTGGTTGATCGAATAAATGAAAATTGGGGCTGCTTTCAAATTTGTAATTGTACTCGACCGGTGCTTCCGGCTTTTCGGTTAAAGAGATAATTTTGTAATTGTACCCTGTGTCGGAAATTTCCATAACAACGGCGCTATGGTCGTCGATGAGTTCCGCGTCGACGACAACGTCGGAGTCGGTCATGCGCGTGATTGTGCCGTTTTGCCATTTGAATAACGAAGCGCCGCGCTCAACCGGACCGATGAAATAAACCGCGCCTGAGAGTTCCGCTTCAACGGGTAAACCCCAGTAGCCTTTGTACGAAAAAAGCGGTTGATCGCCTTTGTATAAAACGCGATTGTCATTCTCTTGGCGAAAATAATACGGCACTAGATCGGGGCCGAAAATCGCAGACGATGACGTGACGCCAATTTTTGTTTGATCTTTTTGTGACTTATCGTCGTATCCACTCCACAGTGAAAACCGCAAAAACGAATTATTAACGTCGGCATATAAAATATGACGGCCTTGTTTGTCGTAGATGAATTTGTTTTCGCTTGAGGGGTGAAATGCGTAACCGTTGCCAAACAACCCAGCCTTGATATTTTCGTTGTCGATTTGTTCGGACGAAGCGGATACGAGCCGGCCTTTGTGGTCGCGAAAGACACGACCGATAGGCAGGTCGATGCGTTGACTCCACCATTTTTTGGTTTTGATGTTGTAGATATGTATGATTGGCAGCGTTTCATCGTCGGTGGTCAAAAAGCGGATTTCGTCTCCTTCTTTGGATAAATCTCCTTCGGCTAGCGACGTAAAAAGCGTTGGGCTCGGGTCCGACTTCTGCGTCGAGTAGAGCGGTTGCCAATAGTTCAAAAACTGCTGAATGGCATTTTCATAACCAAAGCCGAACGTTTCAATGAAGGCGTTGTCCACCTGCAACGGGTTGATGTAATTATAAGCGTGCCAGTGGTAATAGTGGTCGGCTCTTTCAACTCCAAATTGGTCGGCGAGCCATGCTTCGAGATAGCCACCCACCCAGTATTTTTCTTGAGTGAACGGAAAATAAAGATGGTTGTTCATAAGGCGGGCTGAGTTAATTTTGCCCGCTTTTGCCAGAGCCAAAACCTCGGCGCGCACTTCACCGTTAAAGAGTCGCCCGCCGTTGCCGAACCGGCTTTCGTTGAGGACGGCGTTACCTTCCAAAAGAAAAGTGGGCAAATATAGATTTGGATATTCCATATAGGTAAAAGGAAGCTGAAAGGCGTCGGCCGATAAGCCCGTATTGCCGAAAAACTCTTTTAAAAACGCCGGGTATTCTTGTTTTTGATCGAGCTGATAAAGATGGCTCGTCTCGTGCGAGAGGAGCATATCTACCCACGAATTGGCTGTAAATTCGTCAGGATATTGGGCTCCGCCAGGATAAAAGATTGTAAAAAGGCGAGGGACAGCTGTGGTTTCGCCATTCGCGACCTGATTTCGGTTCGAGGCCAAAATGAGAGTCGGCCTTTCATCAAAATGCCAATCGAAATCTTTTTGGTAAAGATTGCGAATTTTCTCGTTAAAAAATACAAGGTCACCAATTAACGGGCGGTCACTTGCCGGGTAAATAAAATGGTAGAATCCATCATCATACACGTAATAGGGTTCATCGCTAAAAACCGTGAGTTTCTGAGAGCCTGTAACTGAAATTTGTGCGTGGGCATTTCGTGCTGAAAATACCAGAGATGTGAGAATCATAATGAAAAAAGCCATGTTTCATCATGTTGAAAAGGTCGTAACTGGTCAAAAGATTTGAAAAAATAGGGAATGTGGTGTAAACGGGCTAGACAGTCACCAAGCATCGAGGAGGTTTCGTGCTTAATCCCCAACAAGAAATTCGCGATCATGCCCGGATCAGCAATAAAATCGATTTGATCCCTGACTCCGATGACGATCTTCTGTTGATTGATCGCATTGATAATATTTTGAGTTTGTCTGAAGACGAATTCCCCGTGTTCACGTTGGCTAAAAATAAGGCCCGCTTTTTGCGTATGCTCACCTGGTATCGGCAAAAAGAGGCGTGGCTGGATGTTGCGCCCTTATCCGGCGTGAGCAAATTGTTTAAGCAACAGACTAAAGAGCTGGAGGGCATTCGCGCCAATAAACTAGATTATGAGATGGAACTCGAAACGGGCACATTGACTCCCAGCCAAAGGTCCTATCGTCGGGACGAGCTTAAAATGTGCAAAGTTCAAGAAAAGATGGCGGTTCACCTCATCGCTAAAATGCAGGTCAAGATCAAATCGGGACGTCGTTAATCAATTTGAGGCGTCCATAAAAGCGAAGTTGTTTCATAAGGTTACAGTATTTCACTAAAATCGGCAATTTTTGCCTAATGATCTCGTTATGATCCACCGATAAGTTATTTGTGAGGAGGGATCATTATGGGACGTAAAGTGATTATCGTGAGCGATGACAATGAGTTTATCGTTCAGGCTAAGTCTTTTTGCGAAGGCAAAGAGGCATCGGTAAAAGTAATGTCGCGATCGGAATGGATGGAACAGTCGGCTCGTCAAGGTTTTGCCTATACGGCGATTGGTGAGGTTCCACCGCTAGCATCGGGTACAACATCGACTGAAGGGGCAAAAATCCTGCAATTTCCGCAGGGTGGAGGCCATAATCGACCGGGGCGGGTTCAAACAATGTATCAAATGGAAAGTGACGCGATCCAAACTGCCATAGAAAACTACAATGGCAATTTGACTGAAGCCGCGAAAGCACTGGGCATTGGTCGGGCGACGCTTTATCGAAAAGTAAAGTTGTACAATATCGATCCGACGCAAGCTCGTCGGCAGAATAACAAAAAAGTGGCAGCCTAACAGGTTTAGGGCTCGTCCTGGCATACGGCGGTTCGTGCATCGTACTTGTCGGCAAGTTCATCTTGGCCGGAGTTACGTAGACGAGCTGCCGCGTTTTCAAACTGCGTGAGACTGTCTTTCATTTTATCCAAACGGCAAGCGATGTTGAAGTGTATGAGCGCTTTGTTGTAGTTTCGCGTTTCAAATAAGGCCTGGGCCAAATTGAGTTGCGACCGAACGGCCTTGGGCTTGAGTCTAATGGCACGCGATAAATACCTGACCGCCGCCGGATAATTTTTCTGACTAAAGTAAAACTGGCCCGCAGCGTACTGCGCGAATTCTGAGCTTTTGAATTGTCGAGCGGTTTCAATGAAAACGTGCTGTGCCGCTGATAGCTTGCCACTGTTTATATAAGCTTGCGCCAGGTAAATGCGGCTATCGGGTTGACTGTTGTCGGCGATAATGGCGGATTGGCAGGTGCTGATCGCTTGTTGAAGAAAGCCGTCGTT
>DAIDJH010000113.1:3498-6356 GCA_027451425.1 Bdellovibrionales bacterium
TACTCCTTACACTGAAGCGACAAGAGCTTCTTTCTCGGGCCGAACTGTTTAATCATTTGTGCAAGCAAAGTTCGAGTTTCGTAGGCTTGCTTTCCCGCCATAAAAATATCCAAAAGCGCGTCGTAGCTCGGCCGGTGTTCGGGGGCGAGGCGGATCGATTCCCGCAGGTTTTCTACGGCTTTATCCATCTGATTGGCGCGTTTGTACGCCATGCCGAGTAAATAATGTGGACGAAAATGATTGGGGTCGCGGGCGGCAAGTTGCACTAACATTCGAATTTCGTTGGCTGAGTCGCCGACTTTACCGTAGGCGTTCGCTAAATCCATCAGTGCATCGTTTGAAATTTCGTTGGAATATGGGGCTAGGACGCCGATGGCTTTTTGGTAGGATTTTTCAGCCATCAATTTCAGGCCGTATTTTTCGCGCGCTGAAATGGAGTTGAACTGGGCGGCCATCGCTGTTGCCGTCATTAAAGTAATCAAAATCTCGACCAAAATCGATCTCATCATGTGCCACGTTAGCGCCTGTTGAGCTAACGCCTCCTTGTGTCTCAATATTAGAAATTTCGTTCAAGAAGAGCAACGAAGATTCCGATAAATCACCTAGATATGGCGGATCAAAACGATTCTAAAAACGGTTCAGATGGAAAAGTGGTCGAGTTCCCGCTTCACCGGATAAGAAAGTCGGGTGAACCAGCGGCAAAAAAAGACGGCGAGTCAAACGATGGCGCGCCGGCTGCCGCGAAAACTCCCGAACAGAAGCGGCGTGCTCTTGTGGTGTCGATGTTGTCGGCCTTTGTCGCCGCGATGTTTTTGTCCCACCATTCGGGAGTGAACCGCGCGCCACAGTCGATCGACGCGCGCCCAAGTTTAGCGTCGGATATCAAAACTGCGGCACAGTTGAACCAACAATCGCTGCGCGAACCAGCCAGCGGCGGGCGCACGCCTTCGCTCGAAGATCAGCTTCGCTTTGGCCTTTTAAAAAACCGCTATGAATTGAACCTGAGCACTGAAGGGGCTTTACGTGGGGTAACGTTCGATGCCAAATCCGGCGGACACTTAGTGCAGGTCGGCAATCGCGAAAAGCTCATTAAAAAGTATGGAGAATTATTTCTCATCCCCTTCGATGATATTCAAGGGCCGAGCCGTTTTCACGATGCTAAGCATGCGTACGAAATATTCATGCTGAGTCACAACTCTCAGGCTGTCGCACGCGTGACTTTTGTACTCTCAAACGGTGACACGCTCAACGCAATGAGTGTCGACCCACAGAAAAGCGAATAGCCTCCATGGTGATCAGAGACGACGATATTCGAAGCGTTGAACCCGCCGAACAGGTCCGTGTTCGGTTGCGACCATCGACCGGACCGTTGCAAGACAGCCGCGCTCAACTGCCGGTCGCGTCTCCACTCGATCGGCTGGCCGCGAGCGTAATCGACTACGCGATTGTGCTCCTACCATTTATTTATTTGGTGCTCGCGCCATTTCAGCGTGCGCTCAAAATCTCGGCGATTTTTGATAGCTCTGTTGCGAGTCAATGGGAGGTGCCCCTCATCACAGGGCTGGCGACTATTATTGTGGTTCTGATGATTTTTCTTTACCAAACAATTATGGTTTGGCGCTATGGCGGCACGATCGGCAAGCTGCTTCTGGGCTTGCGGGTGCGTTCGCTATGGACCATGTCAAACCCGCGACTGGGCCAATCGGCGTTACGAGCGTTGTTTTGGCTGATCGACATGGCGAGTTTTGGGGTGCCACTTCTGGCGATTATGAGCGACAAATTGCGCCGTCCGATCCATGACCGAGTTGCCGATTCGGTTGTTATTAATTGTAAAATTCAGAGCGCCGCCAGTACGAATCCGTCATTTCGTGATGTCGCCATTACTCGCGGTGTATTTTGGGCGGTGACGTCCATTTTTTTCTTCGTTTTTTGTATCGCGGCGCTTTCGTTCGTTCGTCGATTTGGAAGCGAAGATGCGCTTATCGCTCAACTCGAATCGCAAAATATTTTATGCGAACAGGTTTCGGATGCGCAATCAGAATGGCCCGATGAAGACGGTCAACCAGCCACTCGCTTGAGTGTGGCCATGGCACTTTATTCGGCGGGGGTGATCGAGCCGCGCTGTCTGCAAGCCGAGGTCGAGAATCTTCGATATTCTTCAAGTGAAAAGCCGCTTCTTTATCTCGCAAAATCGTTCGTCTACGCCGATACTCCCGAGCTCTCTGACAAATATCTTGCACGGGTGTGCGAAATGGCCCCTAAAAGTGTCGAGTGCTCGATGAGCAAATGGATTGACGGGGTGACACAAGGGCATTGGCATCAAGTGAAAAACGGTCTTGCGGAGATCGCGCGGACGAAGAAAATATATCCTTACATTTGGGCGATTCGCGAGGCGATGGAATACAATAGCTACTCCACAGCACTCGCCTATCTCAACAAATTGCCCGACGTGCGCGCGCTAGGCGAATTTGAAACGCCCACGCGAGTGAAGTTGCTGTGGGCGCTTGATCGTCGTCACGAAGCGCGTGGAGCGGCAATGACCGCCTATTCGTCTCTGAAAGATGACGCAAAATTCAACGTGGCCAGTTTTATGTGCTTTGAAAACATTTGGGCATCATGCGGAAAACTTGAAAATCGGTCATGCAAAACATTTTTGCGCATGGTTGACGAATCGAGTGATGCGCTCGTCTCCGATTCCGCGTCGCTGACCTATTTGCGCGCATTCGAATGTAAACAAAAGAAAACGCATCAAGGAGCGATCGACTACGCGGACATTTTTTCTCAACCCTTGAGCGATGACGTGAAAGCGCTTGTGAGCGTGGTGCAACAACCGGGGGTAACGGGGCTTATCCAACTGC